>JBKPMF010000187.1:0-6671 GCA_046732015.1 Actinomycetota bacterium | reverse complement strand
ATCTACCGGTTCACGGACATGCCTGGGGTGGACGGCGATTTCGAGATGGAGATGATCCTGGACGGTTCGGTGATGTACATGCGGTCGCCGATGCTGTCGCGAAGCTCGGGCCTGGACACCGACTGGATCTCGATGGACCTGGACGAACTCGTCCCCGGATCCAGCGACCTCGCGAGCCTGAGTCAGGGTCAGAACGACCCCACGGCGCAGCTCGAGTACCTGCGCGGCATCGCCGATGCCGAGGAGGTCGGCACCGAACAGGTTGCGGGCGTCGAGACCACGCACTACTCCGGCACCGTCGACCTCGATGCCGCCTACGACCGTCTGCCGGACGACACGCGCGGTGAGCTGAAGCAGGCGATCGCCCAGGCTCGCAAGCAGTTCGGGCACGGCGCGATGCCGGTCGACGTGTGGATCGACAGCGACGGACTCCTGCGTCGCATGACCATTTCGTTGGCGTCCGGCGGGAACTCGGCCCTCGACTTCGGCATGGAGATGACGATGGAGATCCCCGAGTACGGCATCGCCATGCATCTGCCGATCCCGAAAGACGGCGACGTCACGGACGTCAGCGACCTGCTCCCGGCTGTCCCCTAGCTCTGTCCCCTAGCTCTGTGCCCTAGCTCAGGGCCTAGGGCTCGGTAAGCCAGCTCCCCACCGCGGGCCGGAACGGGTGGACCTCCACCTGGTCCCAGACCCCTCCCGTGACGTAGGGGTCGGCCGTGATCCACGCGTGGAGTTCGGCGCGCGAGTCGAACTCGACCACGAGCGTCGACCCGATCATGTCCCCCTGGTCGTCGAGCATCGCTCCCCCGACCAGGACGTGACCATCGTCGACGAAGGGCTGGATGTTCTCCAGATGCACGGGTCGCACCGCCGCCCTCCGTGCCTTCGCATCGGCATCGTCGCCGTCCCATGCCATCACCACGAACCGCATGTCGCCTCCTCCGCGCCGGCGCATCTGCGCCGCCGGTCGATCCATGCCCGCAACAGGGACCGCGGGTCGAGCGTCTCCCCGCCATGATGCAACGACGGCGTCCACTCGTGGTGCTGCTGGCGTGGTCGCTCGCCGCGTGCTCGCCTGCGGCGTCCGCCGTGCTTCCCGGGCCCACCAGGCAAACGGTGCGCATCCACGCCGCCGATCCTCGGTCGCCGATCGAGCGCGATCCGGTCGCAGCACCGTGGACCGTGGCCATCGACCGCATCGTGGACGGCCAACCCCTGTCCGTGGCGGTGGGAACCGGTCATCGTCTCGTGTACCAGCACCTGGGTGATCGCGCGCGGTTGCCGGCGTCCAACCAGAAGCTCGTGCTGTCGATGGCAGCGCTCGACACCTTCGGCCCTTCGCACCGGTTCGTCACGATGACGCGGCCGGCGCGCCCGCTCCGGCACGGCGTGCTCGCAGGCGATCTGTGGCTGATCGGCTCCGGTGACCCCGAATTCACACCGGCCGGGCTGAGCACGCTGGCCGCCTCGCTGCACGATCGCGGGCTTCGCACCATCACCGGTTCGGTGGTGGGCGACATCGCAGCGTTCGATCGACGGTGGTGGGCGCCGGGGTGGATCCGAGGACTCTCCCGCCACTACGTGGCCCGCCCCACCGCGCTCTCGCTGAACGGGAACGTCGGCCTCACTCGTCCGGAGTTCGCGGCAGCGGCGGCGCTCACGGATGCTCTCCGATCGAGCGGGATCACGGTCGTGGGATCGCCACGCGCCGGGCGGGCTCCCGCCGATCTCCAGCGCCCGCTTGCGCGGGTTCGCTCGGCGCCCCTCGGCGACATCCTCCTGCGGCAGAACCACGATTCGATCAACTTCGACGCGGAGATGCTGACCGAAGCGTTGGGCGCCAGGGTCAGCGGGAACCAGGGCTCGACGAGGGGCGGGGCCGCGGCGATGGAGACGTGGGCTTCCGACGAGGGCGTCCGTCTGCGGGCCTTCGACGGATCGGGCCTGTCGCACCGAGACCGCGTCAGCACCGTGGATCTCGTCACCCTGCTGCTCGAAGCGCGGCGCGAACCCTGGGGCGAGGCGCTGATGACATCCCTGCCCTCCGGTGGCGAAGGCACGCTCGGAGCCCGCTTGGCGGGCGTCCCGGTCCGCGCGAAGACGGGCACCCTGTTCGTCACGCCGGTCTCGGCGTTGTCCGGCTACGTGCGCACGTCCGAGGGGCGGCTCGTGGCGTTCTCCGTCCTCAGCAGAGGCCTCAGCAAGTCGGCCGCGGTGGCGATCGAGGACGCAATCGTCCGGGTGATCGCCGGTGCCGGGCTGCGCTAGGCTCGCGCCCGTGGAGTTCAGCGACGTCGTCCGGCGCCGGCGCATGATCCGGCGGTTCGATCAACGGCCGGTGGACCGCGAGACGATCGATCGCATCGTCGACGTCGGGCGCCGGGCCCCATCGGCGGGGTTCTCGCAGGGGCTGGAGCTGTTGGTGCTCGACACGCCCGAGACGGTGTCGTCGTTCTGGGAGATCACGCGCGATCCGGAGTTCGGATGGGATCCCGACGACGTCGCGGTCGGCCCGACCGTCATCGTGCTGCCGCTGCCCGATCCCGCCCGGTACCTGGACCGGTACTCCCAGCCGGACAAGATCGCGTTCGGCATGGACGAGGCCGAGCGCTGGCCCGTGAAGTTCTGGGAGGTCGACGCCTCGATGGCCTCGATGATGATGCTCCTCGCGGCCGTCGACGAGGGCCTCGGGGGTTGGTTCTTCGGCATCACGCACGGCGAACGCGCGCTGCTCGACCGGTTCAGCGTCCCCGACGACCTCCGTCCGATCGGGATCCTCGGGTTCGGCTATCGCGCCGACGACGAGGAACCCGCCGGCTCCTGGCGCACCCGCAAGCGACGCCCCCTGGAAGACCAGCTCCATCGCAACGGCTGGTGAACCCGTCCGAAGCGCTTCCTCAGGTAGCGTTGGCCCGTGGACATCTCGACCGCGGACCTCTGCGATGCTCATGCCGACGAACTCCAGATCGCCGAACCCGGCCTCGTGACCATGGGTGGGGCCACAGCGTTCGGCGGACCGATCGCAACCGTGCAGGTGTTGGAGGACAACGTCCTGGTTCGCCAAGCGCTCGAGGAGCCAGGGCAGGGCCGCGTGCTCGTGATCGACGGAGGCGGGTCCCTTCGTTGCGCGTTGCTCGGCGACGTGCTCGCCACGCTCGCTCGTGACAACGGGTGGGCCGGAGTCATCATCAACGGCTGCGTCCGCGACTCCCGGGCCATCGGGACCCTGGAGGTCGGCGTGATGGCGTTGGCCACCCACCCCCGCAAGAGCGGGAAGCTCGGGCAAGGATCGCGGGACGTGCCGGTCTCATTCGCGGGGGTCACCTTCGGACCCGGACAGGTGGTCTACGCGGACCGGGACGGCATCGTGGTCGCCACGCGGCCGTTGATCGATCCGGCCTGACGCGCGCGATCCGCGACCCCTCGTCGCCACCCGTGTCACGAACGGCATCCCGGGCGCCATGAACTCGATACACGGGTTCGTCGACGTGATCAGATGAAGGGCGTACGATGCGCTTCCGAGAAGGGGGTTTCCTCATGCAGAACCGGCTTCCCCGGCACCATCCTGCGCTTCCGCTGGTCGTTTCGTTGGCCTTCGTCGCCTCGATGATCGGCTGGTCGGCCCCGGCGACATCGGCGGCGACCTTGTGTGCAACGCCTCCTCCGGTCGTTGACGTCTCGAACCTGACGCCCGGCACGACCGGCACCGCATGGACGGTCGTGGAGGGGTCGACCCCGGTCTCGTTCGACGTGGAGGTGCTCGGCGTCCTGACGGACGGCATCGCGCCGGGGATCGACTTCATCCTGATCCAGGTGTCCGGACCCGTGATCGATGACACGGGCGGCATCGTGGCCGGCATGTCCGGCTCGCCCGTGTACGTCGGCGGTGACCTCGCGGGCGCCATCTCCTACGGGTTCTTCGGCGCCGACCCCACGATCGGTGGCATGACGCCGGCCGCCTCGATGGTGCACATCCTCGACTTCCCTCAACCCCCGTCTCCTGCCCCGGTGAAGCTGGATGCCACGCTCCAGCGAGCGTTCGCCCGGGCCTCGGAGGCCACCACGGTCGCCTCAGCCCCCGCGGTGGCCAAGCCCATCACGGTGCCGTTGACCGTGTCCGGCCTGGGTGCTTCCAGCGGCAAGGCCCAGTCCCGGCTGCAGCACTGGATGACCAAGAACGGCAGCCCGTTCGCCGTCACCACGGGTTCGTCCGCGCAGGCGCCGGGTGGTGCCCCGTTGGGCGCTCCCCCGGTCGCCGGTGGCGCGATCGGCGCCGCCTATAGCTACGGGGACGCGACGTTCGGTGCCATCGGCACCGCGACGTTCGTGTGCGACGACGAGGTCGTCGCGTTCGGACACCCCTTCAACCACTCCGGCGAGACGACGCTCGCGCTCACGAACGCGGACATCATCCACACCATCCCGGACCCGAGCCAGGTGTTCGGCGGGTTCAAGCTCGGACAGATCACGGACACCTCGGGGATCGTGACCCAGGACCGCCTGGCGGGCATCGCCGGCATCACGGGAACGGCTCCCGAGCTGACCCCCGTGACGAGCGACCTCACCTACACACCGCTCGGGACCTCGGATCAGGGTTCGACCCAGGTGGTGACGCAGGAGTACCTGCCGTACATCAGCTACGCCCACACCTACTACAACATCGCGACGATCACGGATGCGGATGGGCCCGGCTCCGGCACACTCGATCTCACGGTGAACGGTACCGACGAAGCGGGCGATCCGTGGACGGTGTCGATCTCGGACACCTACTCCTCCGAGTACAACCTCGCCGACGAGGTCGGTTACTACGGCGTGTACCGAACCCTGAGCGAACTCGTCTACCAGCGCTTCGAGGACATCGACGTCGATTCGGTCGACATCTCGGGTTCCTTGAGCGACGAGGACCTCACCGCCCGCGTGAAGAAGGTGCTCTCCCGCACGAACCAGCAGCGCGGCTTCAAGCAGCGCCACACGATCCAGGTCCGCCGTGGCGGACGGATCGACCTGCGCGTGGTGATCCTGCCCACCGACTCGGACACCCCCGTAACCGTCGACCTCCGGATCGAGGTGCCGAGCAAGCTCCGCGGGTCCGGAGATCTCCTGGTGATCGGCGGTGGGTTCCCGCTCCGCGATCGCGTGAAGTCGTTCGCGGATCTCGTCGACTCGCTCAACCACCAGCCCAAGCAGTCGGACGTGTCGGCGGCGATCTTCGGTCGGGGTCTCCGCGACCCGAAGGTCGTGTCCGAGCCATCCGGATATGTGCTGCAGGGCGTCGAACGGTTGAACATCAAGGTCGTGCGCTGAGGACCGACCACGCGCATCGTCAACACGAAAAGGCGGGCGATCCCGGAGGGGATGCCCGCCTCTCGTGTTCCCAACTGGTCACCGGTGGGGGTGAAGGTGACCGATGGTGCGAGGTGCTCAGCCGCCGTAGCCGCCGCCGCCGCCGTAGCCGCCGTCACCGGCGACGCAGTGCGAGAGGACGAACTGCGGGTTCTTCGGGCTGCCTTCGTACGTGGCAGACGCCGTGGTGCCGGCACCAAGCGCGCCGTTCGAGTCGGCAGCGAACGAACCGCTGCCGTTCTGGACCATGGTGTAGGTGACGCCGTTGACTTCCATCGTCGCCGACGTAACACCCTTGCCGGTGAGGACCCAGTGGCCACCACCGTCGCAGGGGAGGTTCTCTCCACCCTGGCCGGTCCACGGAAGCGTGGTGGCGGCGAGCGCGATGCTCGCCGTCCCGGCAACCGTCATGGCCGTGAGCGCGATCACGAGGAGTTTGCGCAAGACCTGCTCCTTTCCCATCTCTCGGAACCGACCGCTCGGCCCCTGTCGGGACCAGGCTAAGGAGAACGGGTGGTGTGCACATCCCCCGAAGGTTCAGAGTCGGCAGCGGAAGACGGAGGAAGGTGGGACCTTTGGCCTAGGTCGAGATGACCGGCTTGCCGTGGTCGCCGCCTGGCTGTCCGGGATCGCCCGCCTGGCCCGGATCGACCGGCTGCCCAGGATCGGTGGGTTGACCGTGGTTGCCGCCTGACTGCCCCGGATCGGCGGGCTCACCAGGATCGGTGGGTTGCCCGTGGTCACCGCTCTGCTGATCAGGGTCGGCGGGCTGGCCTTGGTCTCCGCCGTTCCCCTGATCGTCCCCCGCCTGGCCGTGATCGACTCCCGTCTGGTGGCCACCGGCTTGGCCGTGCGGGTCGTTCGAGTGCCCGTGATCGTCGCCGGCCCGGCCGTGTGGGTCGTTCGAGTGCCCGTGGTCCTCGCCGGCATGGCACTTGTCTTCGCTCGCGGCTTTGCAGACGGTGGCACCCTTGCCTCCCTCAGGCGGCGTGGTGTGCGCAACGTCGGAGATCTCCTCGCCCTTGTTGTCGGGGATCGACACGCCGACCTTGGCGAACAGTTGATGTGCGAGGTGTTGTGCGCCTGCCGGGAGGCCTCCGGCGAACGCCACCCCGCCGGTTCCCAGCATGGACACCGCAAGCACGACGCCGGCCACTTTCGCCCTGATCCGACGTCGCGGTCGCACAGAGATGGCCATGGCCGCGGAGGGCACCCTCGAGGGGGTCGGGAGTGCATCGATCACCGCGGCCATGGCCGCCACCGTGGCCCACATGCGCTCAGGATCGAGGGCCTCATCGGGGCCTTCGTCCAGGGCGTGGATC
>JBKPMF010000186.1:0-6217 GCA_046732015.1 Actinomycetota bacterium | reverse complement strand
TGGGGCGCTGCTGCGTTTGCGCGGGTTCGCCGACGAGGTCCGCCAGTTCCTGCTCCGTGCGCAGGAAGGACTGCGGACGCCCGACGACATCGTGGCCGCCGCCGACCGACGCGGCCTCACCGGCTGGCACGAGCTCGCCCGGTTCCTCGGCGAATACCAGACCGTGATGGACGACCTGGGGGTGGTCGACTTCGCCGGACTGGTCCAACGCGCAGCTTCCGCGGCCGGTGAAGGGGCGCCGTTGTTCGACCACGTGCTCGTCGACGACTATCAGGACACCACCCTGGCCGGCGAAGCGGTGATCCGCGGGCTGCGCGCCCCAGACCTCGTCGTGGCCGCGGATCCTGAGGCCCACGTCTTCTCGTTCCAGGGCACCACCCGGATCCCGCTCGACCGGTTCGCCACCGACGCGTTCGATGGCGCCGAGACGATCACCCTCGAGACGAACCACCGGACCGACGGAGAGCCGGTGCAACGACGGGCGTGGGTCGCGCCGCATCCGTCCGAGGAACATGCGGCGATCGCCCGCGAGCTGCGCCGCCTCCACGTCGAAGAAGGTGTGGCCTGGGCGGATATGGCCGTGGTCGTGCGGCGCCAGGGTTCGGTGCTCGGTGGGCTGCTCCGGGCGCTCGGTGACGCGCGCATCCCGCGTGCGATCCCCGAACGCGGGCTCTCGCTCACCGCCGAGCCCTCCACGCGTCCCTACGTCCTTGCGTTGCGCTGGCTCGTGGCCGATCCCACGCAGCGTGAGGAACTGGTGGAACAGCTCGTGACCTCCGACGTGGTGGGCCTCTCCCCCGCCGTCGCTCGCGGGCTGCTGCGCGCCGCCCGCGCCGACACCGGCTCGATCGCGAACGCGCTCGACGTCGACGAAGGCCTCACGCCCGAGGAACTCGACCGCGTCCAGGTGGCCCGCGAGACCTTGGCCAAGGCGGCGCTCTTCGCCGGCATGAGCGTGCAGGACGCGTTCCGTACCTTGTGGGACGGGCTCGCGTGCTCCCGACAGTTGGTGGAGCGCGCCGACGAGGACGCCGAGGCTCGTCGCGACCTCGACACCGTCGTGATGTTCGCGAACGTGGTGTCCGAGACCGACGCCGCCGGCGGCGACAAGAGCGTGCAGGCGTTCCTGGAATCCCTCGACGCCGGCGAGCACGGCCCCGGCTATTCGGCGTGGGAACGCTCGCGCGCCGACGCGGTGCAGGTGCTCACCGCCCACGGCACGGTGGGGCGCGAGTTCGACACGGTCGTGGTCACCGGCGTCACCGAGGGGAACTTCCCCAGCGTCTCGCGCCCCGAGCCGATGTTCGATCTCGCCGTGCTCGATCACCCCATCTCGAACGCCGAGCGCAACCGCACGCGGCTCGAGGACGAACGGCGCCTGTTCGACATGGTGGTGGCCCGAGCATCCCGCCGCGTGGTCCTCACCTGCGCCGATCCGCACCCCGCATCCGACGCCGACGCCGTGTCCAGCCGGTCCAGGTTCGTGCCGTCCGATGCCTGGGAACCGGCGCCCGCCGGGCCGTTCGAAGAGCCGGTGTCCACACGGGAAGCGGCGGCCAGCTGGCGGCACGAACTCGCCGATCCCGGCCTCCCCGGCTGGCGACGACTCGCCGCGCTCGACGGCCTCGTGGCGCTGGACGTCGAGCCTCGCCGCTGGTGGTTCCAGCACGACTGGACCGACACCGGACGGCCGCTGCACGAGACGATCCGCGTCTCGTATTCGCGATTGTCCAACCTCGAGGCGTGCGAGCTCATGCACGTGCTGGGCGACGAGCTCGGCCTCGGCAGGCCCGGCGGCTACCACGCCTGGGTGGGCAAGACCGTGCACCGCATCATCGAAGAGGTGGAGCGCGGCGAGATCCCAAAGGAACCTCGCGCCATGATCGAGGTGCTGCACCAACGCTGGCGCCCGCAGGAGTTCCCCTCGCGGGCCGTGTCGGAGGCGTTCCGCAAGCTGGCTCGCGAGTCCATGCTGAAGAACTGGTTCGACACCTACGGCGACAAACCTTCGCTCGCGATCGAGCAGTACTTCGAATTCGAGTTCGAAGGAGTCACCGTGCTGGGCTACATCGACCGGATCGGCCCGGCGGTGCAGGACGGCACGGTCATCACCGACTACAAGACCGGCAAGAGCGACAACGCCGGACCGCCGCAGGAGAGCCTGCAGCTCGGCATCTACTACCTCGCCGTCCAGGACTCCGACGTGCTCGCCGACTACCAACCGGTCCGCACGGTCGAGCTGGCGTTCCTGCGCGGGAACTGGCGTCGGTCCGATGCCGCCGACTTCCGCAAGCTCCCCATCACCGAACGCGACGAGGAGACCTACGAAGCCGGCATGCGTGAACGCCTCGCGTCGCTGATCGCGCGGAAGAAGGAATTGAACGAGACCGAGGTGTTCCGGCCCAACCCGTACGCCAACTGTCGGTTCTGCGATTTCCAGACGCTCTGTCCGCTGTACGCCGAAGGCCAGCCGGTGTTCTCCGTCGAGCAGGTCCGAGCGGGGGCGCCGGCATGAGCGTCACGCCGATCACCGTGCCCGACGAGATCGTCGCCGCCATGGGCGGCGCGGCGCCCACCGACGAACAATGGGCCGCCATCTCCATGCCCCTCCAGCCGTACGTGCTGGTGGCCGGCGCGGGGTCGGGCAAGACGAGCGTCATGGCTGCGCGCGTGGTCTACCTCGCGCTCGCCGCCCTCGATCGCATCCAGCCCGACGACAACCCGGGCGTGCTACCGGGCAACGTGCTGTGCCTCACCTTCACCGTCAAGGCCACGGAGAACCTGCGGAACCGGGTGCGCCGTGCCCTGGCCGGCATCGACCTGCCCGAGGGCGAGGAGCCACAGATCGTGAACTACCACGCTATGGCGGCCCAAGTGCTGGAGCGCTACGGCATCCTCGCCGGCATCGAACCGGGGCAGCGCGTGCTGAGCCAGGCCCAGCGGGTGGAACTCGCCGGACGCGTCCTCGACGAGATAACCTTCGATCTCGTCAAGACCGAGTGGCAGCCCAGCGTGGTCGACAAGATCCTCAACCTGGACGCGCAGGCTCAGAACCACTTGGTCGAGCCCGACGCCATCGTGGAGTTCTGCACGTCGCGCCTGGAGGCCCTGAAAGGCAATCGGTCGGACCGCGCCTACTACTCGGCACTGGAACGCATCGAACTCGCGAAGGCATCGGCCGTGTTCCGGCGGCTCAAGCGCGACCTGGGGGTCATCGACTTCGGCGACCAGATCGAGCTCGCCATGCGGATCGCCACCACGCATCCCGAGGTGGGCCAGGAGTACCGCGACCGGTTCGGCGCCCTGCTGCTCGACGAATACCAAGACACGAACGTGGCGCAGGCCCGGCTGATGCAAGCGTTGTTCGGCGGAGGGCATCCCGTCACAGCCGTGGGCGACCCTGACCAGAACATCTACGCGTGGCGCGGCGCCGCCCTGTCCAACCTGCTGGACTTCCCCACGGTGTTCCCGTGCAGCGACGGGTCGCCGGCGGCCCGGCTTCCCCTGTTCACGAACTTCCGCAGCGGTGCCCGCATCCTCAGCGCGGCCGACACCGTCATCGGACCGCTGCCCGCCAACCAGCGCCCCGACCCCGAGAAGCGGCTCGTGCCCTTCCCGCCCAACGGCGAGGGCGAGGTCACGGTGTCCTCGCACCGCGATGAGCTCACCGAGGCGCAGTGGGTGGCCGACCGAATCGTGGCGCTGCACGATGAGGGTGCCCGGTGGTCGGACGTCGCCGTGCTGTGCCGCACCTCGCGGCTGTTCTTCCTGCTGCAGCAGGCCTTCGCCGAACGGGACATCCCGGTCGAGGTCGTGGGCCTGGCCGGACTGCTGCGCTTGCCCGAGGTGGTGGAGGTGCTGGCGTACGCCCGGGCCGCCAACGACGCGATGGCCAGCGTGGCCCTCGCGCGGATCCTCATGGGCCCCCGCTACCGCGTGGGGTTCAAGGACCTCGCGCTGGTCGCCCGGTGGGCCAAGGGCAAGAACTACCAGTGGCGAGAAGAGGGTGGCGATGACGAGGACACGCCGTTCCTGTTCGCGGAGGCGTTGGAGCACCTCGATGAGGTCGAGGGCTTGTCCGAGGACGGCATCGCCAGGCTGGAGGAGTTCCGCGATGAACTCGCCGACCTCCGCACGCAGGCGAGGCGGCCGGTGGCGGAGTTCCTGGGCGAGGTGATCCGGCGCATCGGCATCATCGACGAGCTCGATGCCGACGTCGATCGCGTCGTCGCGGCCCAGCGTGGACGCAACCTCGCGGCGTTCTTGGAGCAGGTGCACGGCTTCGAGCCCGTCGAGGGCGAGCTCACGCTGCGAGCGTTCCTCGACTACGTCGATGCGGTCGAGGCGCTGGACAAGGAGGAGTGGGAACCCGTCCAGCCCACCGACGAGGACGCCGTCAAGGTGATGACGATCCACCAGGCCAAAGGCCTGGAGTTCGACCACGTGTTCGTACCGGGGGTGGCTACGGGGCTGCTGCCCTCCCGGCGCATCCAGCAGAACCCCGCCGAGCGCGGCTACTCGCTCGACTTCGAGCTGCGCGGTGACGCCTCGATCCTGCCCCGGTTCGACGGCGTGCTCTCCCACTTCAAGCGGGACCTCCAACAGCAGGAGATCATCGAGGAACGGCGCACGATGTACGTCGCGCTCACCCGGGCGCGCCGCTCGCTCTGGGTCAGTGCCAGCACCTGGTACGGCGAGAACGTCAACGCGAAGGGACCCAGCGAGTTCTTCGCCGAGCTCGCCGCGTGGGGGACGGACAGCGGCGAGGCCACGGTCACGGTGGCCGCCGGCGACCCCGCCGACGACGAGCAGAATCCCATGTTGGGCCAGCGGCTGAACCTGGTCCGCGACTGGCCTGGTCCGGCGCGGCCCGACGACACCGACGCGCTGTTCTCGTCGGGGTGGCGTGCCGCCGCCGTCGAGGCGGTCGCCGAGGGTGCGGTGCAGGCTGCCCTGGTGGACTCGCTCGAGGGCGAGGACCGCGGGACGTTCGAGCGGGCCGCCGCCGAGCGCCGCCAGCTCGCTTCGCACCTGCGCGATCGCGAAGCCGTCGAAGGTGGCCCGGGGATCGAGCGCGTACCCCAGACGGTGGGCGCCAGCGCGGTCATCACCTACGCGCAATGCCCCAAGCGCTTCTACTGGTCGAGCGTTCGACCGCTCCCGCGGTTCAGCGGCCCCGCGGCGCGCATCGGGACCGAGATCCACGCCTGGATCGAACGGCGCGCGCGTGGCCAGGGTCAGCTGCTCGAGATGGACGACCGGCCCGACCTCACCGACGAAGAGCTGGCGGGCGACCCCGGACGCGTGGAGCGTCTCCGCGACGCCTTCATGACCAGCCGGTTCGCCGACGTCTCCCCGCTGTTCGCCGAGCGCGCGTTCCTGCTACGGCTGGGCGACTCGTCCGTCGGCGGACGCATCGACGCGATCTTCGGCACCGTCGACGGGCCCTGGGAGGTGGTCGACTGGAAGACGGGTCGCAAGCCCTCGGCGGCCGATCCCACCGCCGGCCTGCAGCTCGACATCTACGGATTGGCCGCAGTGGAGATCTGGGGCAAGGCGTCGGCCGACGTCACCCTCACGTACTTCTACCTCGCCAGCGGCGAAGAGGTCACCCGCCCCATGGACGACCCCGACGTGGTGCGGCGGCGGGTGCTGGCTTCGCTCGATGCCATCGCCGCCGGCGAGTTCGACCCCACCCCCGGCTCATGGTGCCGGCACTGCGATTTCCGGAGCTTCTGCGACGCCGGGAAAGCCTGGCTCGCGGCTCAGCCGTGAGCTAGGTCCCCGACTCCAGGCGTTCGATCGAGTCGTCGAACCGACGGTAGCCGGCTGCGGGGTCGAATCCCCCTTCGGTGACGCCGGGCACCAGCCGGGCCACCAAACCGAGTTCGGCGGGCACCCGCACGTACGCCACGGCACGGAACCACTCGATGTCTCCCGGCTGCACCTGGACCTCGCCGTGGGTTCCCTGCCGGCGATAGGACGCGTCATCGGTGACCACGGGGGTCCGCCGGAACGCTTGCTCCACCCTTCCGCGCATCTCCGGGTCGTCGGCCTCGACGAGCACCGAACCGTCGACCCACCTCGCGGTGGCCACGACGGGAACCGGCTCGACTGTGGCGTCCGGTCGATCTGCAGGTGGTGGTGGCGTGGGCGGGCTGAACTCGACCTTCATGATGCTGCAGGCTACCGGGCAAGTGAACGGTCGACCCGGCGG
>JBKPMF010000185.1:0-6013 GCA_046732015.1 Actinomycetota bacterium | reverse complement strand
ATCTTGCCGAAGTCACCGTAGGTGTAGCCACCGGGCCCGGTGTCGAAGCCGCCCGGGCAGGCGGCGTCCATCGCGCCGACGGGGCAATCCAGTGGTTGTGTCCGGAGCAAGGAGTTGAAGGTGAGCTCGCCCATCACGACGTCGCCCACGGCGCCGGTGTCCGGCTTGTAGCCCTGCTGGTTCAGGAAGTCCTCGGCGTACCAGTCGCTCCACGCTTCGCCCATCGAACCGGCCTGCTGGTTGTCCAGGCCGCTGTTGCCGTCGGGGTAGATCACCAGACGGTTCGAAAGGCCGTGCGTGTACTCGTGGTACACCACCTCAGCGTCGTCCCCGCCGTTCGCTGACGGGATCGCGCCGAGCCCGAAGGCCGGCACCTTGCCGAACAGGTACATCTGCATGGTCGGGGGCGTCCCGTCGGGCGGAGTCGACATGTTCGCGTTGTCGATGTGGTTCAGGTCCGGGAGCCCGTGGTCGGTGTTCGCGCCGTCCGACGCGTTGCCCAGCACCAAGTCGTTGCCGCCGGTGCCGCCATACTCGAAGTTGCCGGCCGCGTCGTTGAACCCGATGGGGCTGGCAGCCAGGTGATCGTGGAACTGGTTCATGAAGAAGAAGACCTGCACGGCGTTGTGCGCCAGTTGATCCTTCCAGCTCTTGGCGACCTTCCGCTCCCACGTGCACGCCCGCTCCGGGCTGCAGTTCTGCCCGGCGGTCGTCGTGTCGATGAACCCGCTCGGGTCGTAGTCGAACAGGAAGCCCGAGCCGGCGTCGCCACCGGTGGGCGCGACCGCGTCACCAGGGTCGGGGAAGCTGTCGTCCTTCACGTCCTTGAACACCCATGCGTTCGGGCCCAGGAGCTGGGGGCCTGGCTCGCCGACCGGGAACGGGTTCGCGGTGAAGATGTCGCCGAGGTCCACATCGTCGACGGGCACGCCGCCACCGTTGGGCGGGATCGAGCTGTAGTAGAAGGGCCAGACCTGATCGCCGGTCGTGTCGGCCGTGGTGGCCGCGCCGGCGTTCGTCATGTTGCGGCGGTACAGGACCTGCCCCGACGTCGCGTCGACGAACGACAGGTCCATCTCCGCGGTGGACACGTGGGTCACGGTGCGGAACGCGAGGCGCGCGCCTCGACCGGTCGGGAAGAGGGCAAGGTCGGCTTCATCGCGGCTGTCTCTGGCGGCCGAGCCCACGCTCGAGCGTGCCGCCGCGATCGCCTGCGAACCGCTGATGCGCGCTCGCACCGAAGGCGCCTTCAGACCGCGCATCGGGCCGCCGGTCACGTTGATGAGTCGGCCGTCCGATGTGACGCTCGCGCGAACGCCCTGGCCGAAGAGGGTGAGACCACCTGCCCGCTGCACGTACGACAGGTGGTGGGTGCCACCGATGTCCACGTAGTCCTTGCGCAGGTGCAGGGTCCGCAGATCGGCGTTGCGCAGCCCGAACGCATCGAGGTTGGCTCGGACGTAGTCGAGCACCACCGACGATGCCGGTCGAGCGCTCGTCCCGGTGAGGAACCCGTCGAGGCGTCCGACGAATCGCAGCGTTCCGGTGGTGGGATCGCTCGAGAGGACCCCCATGCGGCCCAAGGACCGTGCCAGCGTCGCGCGGGCCTCTGCCGTCCGTGTCGACACGCCCACCGGCGCCGTCTTCGCCCGGACGTCGAACGTCGCGTCGGCGGGTGCGCGACGCGCTTGGGCGCCCCCACGCGGCGCCGCGACCGGCGATGAGCCGGCGGGCAGCGTCAAGGCGGTGAGCGTGAGCACCAGCGTGATGGCCAGCACTGCGGACAAGGCACGGCGCGGGATCGCCGCGCGTGACGGTGGTGCGTGATGCATGGATCGCCCCCTCGAGAAGATGTTCAGCCGACGGTAGCACTACGTCGAAACGTGCGCTGTGGGATGCCGGTCGGATGGGCGACGCTGGAACGGCCGACCGTTGCGCCGTGGTGCCATCCGCCTGCCTTACGGGCATCGCTCGGCGGTGTTAGCGTGCGACGAAACGCTGTCCATCGCCGAGGGGGCCCCATGCCGTATCCCACCACCGCTCGTCGCCGTCTCGCGCGCGCGTCGATGGCCGCCGCCATCGGGTGCGCGCTGCTCGCCGGAACCGCGTTCGCGGCGATCCCCTCGAAGGAACCTGCGGCCGCGCCTCCTCCCGCGGGGAGCTCGGTGGATCGTGCTGCGCTGCCGATCGGGGCCGCGGCTCGCGCGCAACAGCGGCTGACGCGTGCGCTCGGGCCCACCGCGGTCTTCGAGCGGGACGCGCGCACCGGCACGCCCCGGATCGTGGCCAAGCTCGGCGGGTTCCTCACCGGCCGGAGCGGCGCGGCGCCGACCTCGGTCGCCCTCGGGTTCGTACGCGCGAACCGCACCGCGTTCGGCCTCGCGCGGGCCGACCTTCGGACGCTGAAGTTGCGCAAGGACTACGTGGACATCGGTGGCACCCACCACCTGTCCTACGTGCAGCGGGCCGGAGGGCTCTCCGTCTTCGGCCATGGACTGGAGGCCGCTGTCACCGCCGACGGCCGGTTGGTGAACGTCACGGGTGCCCCGGTCCACGGGGTCCAGGTGAGCGGGGCCGACCTCCTGGGGCGAACGCGGGCGATCCAGCGTGCCCGCGCTTCGGCCGGCGGCGAGGCCGTCCGCATCCGTGGTGACCGCGCCGAGAAGGTGCTCTTCCTCACGCGGAGCGGTCTGCGGATCAGCTGGCGCACGAGCGTGTGGGTGAACGATGAACTCCGGCTCATCGTGATCGACGCCGCCACCGGCGAGTCGCTGTGGGACCAGAGCATGACCCAGTCCGATGCCGTCGGGAGCGGGATCGCGGTCGAGTACTACCCCGGCGATGACGTGCCGCTGTCGGGCGGCATCCCGGCGCCCGTGACGTTCCCGGTGGCCGACGGGACGGCCCTGTCTGGCGACAACGCGCACGTGTACACCGACGTCAACGACGACGACACGGCCGATCCCAAGGACGAGGTCGGTGCCATCAGCGGTCTGGACTTCTCGTACGCGCCGCTGATCGACACCACGAACACGGCACAGAACTGTTCCACGCACTTCTACTGCACCTGGGACAAGACCGTGTCCAAGGACTGGAAGCGGAACCGCAAGTACTTCGCCGTGCAGCTCTACCACTACCTCAACACCTTCCACGACCATCTCTTGGCGGCGCCGATCGGGTTCACCCAGGCGGCCGGCAACTTCGAGGTCGACAACGAGAGCGGCATGGGACTGGGCGGGGACCCCGTGCAGGGTCAGGCCCTCGACGGCGCGAACCTCAACGACGGCAAGCCCGACGGTGGGCACGTGAACAACGCGAACATGTCGACGTCCGAAGACGGCGTGCCTCCCGTGATGCAGATGTTCCTGCAGCGCGCCACGCCGTACTGGCCCACGATCCCGTCGGGGGACTCCGGCACCGAGGCCGACACCGTCTACCACGAGTACACCCACGGCCTGTCGAACCGGCTGGTCACCTACCCGGACGGCACCCCAGCGCTCAACAGCCAGCAAGCCGGATCCATGGGTGAGGCGTGGAGCGACTGGTACGCGATCGACTACGGCGTGAAGGCAGGCTACGCGATCGACACGCCCGCCAGCGGCGACGTGGTCCTCTACCCGTACTCGAGCGGTGACCTGCTGGCCTTCCGCACCGCGGCCGTCGACTGTCCGGTGGGCGAGGCCGGCGTCGAGAAGTGCCCCGGCCCGGACACCGGCGCCGGCGATGGCGGCTACACCTACGGCGACCTCGGCGAGATCATCGGGTTCCCCGAGGTCCACGCCGACGGGGAGATCTGGGTGCAGGCGCTGTGGGACCTGCGCGACGCCATCGGCACGAACGTGTCGGAGCGGCTGGTCACCCGGGGCATGGAGCTCTCACCGCCCGACCCGTCGTTCCTCGACATGCGCAACGCGATCATCCAGGCCGATGTCGTCGCCTCGGGCGGCACCCACGTCGATGAGATCTGGCAGGTGTTCGCACGCCGCGGCATGGGCTACTACGCATCCTCCGTCGGCGGCGACGACGTCGAGGTCGTCGAGGACTTCGAGCTGCCGCCCGACTGCGCCGTGCAGGCCTGCGGCTCGATCTCCGGGACGGTGACGGACTCGGTGAGCGGCGACCCGATCGAGGGCCTGACGGTCTCGATCGCCGGGCTGAACACGGCGGGCGGTCTCTCCGACGCCACCGACGCGGCCGGCGAGTACGTGATCGAGGACGTGCCGTTCCACGTGTACCCGTCGTTGGTCTTCGACGGCGCCGGCTACGAGCCGAGCGTCGCACGCAACGTGAAGGTCGTCGGCGACGTGGTGCGCAACCGATCGCTCACCCGCGACTGGGCCTCGCTCGAAGGGGGTGCCACGCTGAAGTCCTTCACGCCGCCGGATTACGGGCCGTTCTGCGGCACGAACGCCAACGGCGCGTTCGACCTGAGCTTCGGCGCCGGATGGCCGTCGGATTCGGTGACGAACGGCAGCAGCGGCGTCTCGGGGCCACGCAGGACCGTGGTGGAACTCCCGGCGGCGGTCGATGTCTCGACCTTCGGGGTGGTCTCGGGAGGTACCTGCGGTGACGGTCCCGAAGCCGGCGTGAAGGCCTTCACGATCGAGACCCGGAAGAACGCCAACGCACCGTGGAAGACCGCCGTCACGGCGAATGCCGCCGCCGACGGGCAGCTCCACGCGTACACGCCCACCGCAGGATCGGCCGGCGTGCGGTTCGTTCGGTTCACGATGCGGTCCAACCACGGCGACGCGAACTTCATGGACGTCCTGGAGGTGACGGTTCGCGGGACGACGTAGGGCTCAGCGCTTGCGGATGATGTCGACCACGATCGCGATGGTGAGCACGCCGCCTACCACGCCGAACGTGATCGGCACCCATGGCGCGACGCGGTCAGACACGCCCGTGAGGCCGCTCGCCAGCACCGCGGCTCCCGCGATCAGGCCGAGGGCGAGCCGCCGACCGGCGCGGCGGATCGTCTCTTCGAGCGTCGCGGCGCGGAAGTTGACCTCGAGCTTCTGACCCGGTCGGGCGCCGATCAACCGTTCCACGGCCTCGACCACGCGCAGCGCCCGCACCTTGAACTTCTGCGTCTGATAGAAGAGGGCCTTCAGGTCGAACTTGCCGCCCATCTCCTTGAACACGCTGCGCATCAGGAACCCGCCGGCGACGTCGAAGGGGTCGAGTTCGGGGTCGAGCGCGGCCGTGGCCAGCTGCATCTGCGCCAGCGCCTTGCCGGTCAGGGTGAGGGAGGCAGGCAGCGGGACACCGTGGCGGAGCGAGACCTCGGTCATCTCCTGCAGGACGGGTCCCAGCTGGATCTCGGCCAGTGACGCCGTGCGGTAGGTCCCCATCAGCTGGCCGATCTCGCCGCGGAACGCATCGACGTCGAGGTCGTTGCGGTCGATCGCTCCGGACATCATCAGCGTCACATCCGTGAGGAAGCCGACGTCCTCCTGCCAGAAGGCCATCAGCAGCAGCATCAGCTGTTCGCGCATCTCCGGGTCGACCTCGCCGACCATGCCGAAGTCGAGGAAGTAGATGCGGTCGTTCCACCACATCAGGTTCCCGGGGTGCGGATCGGCGTGGAAGAACCCGTCTACCAGGATCTGCTTGTAGTAGCTCTCGAGCAGCTGACGAGCGGCGTCCTTGCGCACGCTGCCCTCTGGGGCCTGGGAGATCGCGACCCCCTGGATCTCCTCCATCACCAGCAGCCGCGAGGACGACAGGTCGTCGTGGACGTCGGGCACGGCGAGGCGGTCGTAGTCCTCGATCACCCCGCGCATCCGTTCGATGTTGCCGGCCTCCTGCCGGAAGTCGAGCTCGCGATGCAGCGACGTCGACAGGTGCTCGAACACCGCCCCCATGTCGATCACCTGGTTGAGGCCGGGGCGGTCGCTCACCTTCTCGGCGAAGAGTTCGAGGAGCGCGAGGTCCTGTTCGATCTCCTCACGGGCGTTGGGTCGCTGCACCTTGACGACGACCCGGTCGCCGGTCGCGAGGGTGGCGCGAT
>JBKPMF010000184.1:0-5986 GCA_046732015.1 Actinomycetota bacterium | reverse complement strand
CCTTCACCCTCTACACCGCGACCGAGCACTCTGTGAACACCGTGTACGCGCAGCTGGTGACGGCCTTGGACAACGGTCCCTCGGATGTGGTCGACATGGCGCACACCCTGGGGATCAGGTCGCATCTGGACGCGTACTGCTCCGTGACCCTCGGGAGCGTCGCGGTCAACAACCTGGAGATGACGAACGCCTACTCAACGTTGGCGGCCCACGGGATGCGGCACCGTGCCACGCCCATCCTCGAGGTCACACGACAGAACGGTGAGCCGATCGCGAAGCACTTCAGCCCTCCCGGTGAGCAGGTGATCGATGCGAACATCGCTGACGAAGTCACGTACGCACTTCGCAGCGTCGTGACGGGCGGCACCGGGTACGCCGCGGATCTGGGCTACCCCTACTACGTGTATGGCAAGACGGGTACGGCCCAGGACAACGTCGATGCTTGGTTCTGCGGATACACCCAGGAGCTTTCGACCTGCGTGTGGGTGGGGTATCCGAAAGAGCAGACCCCGCTCCTGTATGTCGAGGGTGTCCCCGCGGTCTATGGCGGCACGATCCCTGCGGCGATCTGGCACGACTACATGATCAACGCGGTGCAGCTTTACACCGATGCAGGCGCGTATGACATGCCGGAACTCACCGGGACGAGGGGTCCGTCGGTGCCGGTCGCGAGTCCGACTCCCTCGCCGACCGTGACCGAGACGCCATCGCCCTCGACCGAGCCGACGCCCACGGACGAGCCGACGCCCACGGACGAGCCGACGCCGACGGAGACGCCGAGCCCCACGGTTGAGCCGAAGGCGTTCCTGCAAGCGACCGCCATCGTCCCGCCGGAGAACGATCGGCCCACGTTGGGCCGGCATCGACAGCTGACCCACCGGCACGCGGCGTCGCGTTAGGACGCTTCGTGCAACACGGGCTCGCGCTTGGCCGGCGAGTCGTCCACCGGCAGCGTCGCCATGATGGCCGTGCCGCGACCCGGTGAGGACCGCACCACGAAGGTGCCGCTCGCGAGTTCGACCCGCTCCCGCATCGACGCCAGACCCACACGGCCTTGCCGCAGGAACTCCCGGGTCTGCGCCGACTCGAACCCGCAGCCGTCGTCCTCGATCTCGATCTTGAGCTGGGAGTCGTCGGCCTCCACGCTCACCGTGACGAAGGCCGCCGACGCGTGCTTGCCCGCGTTGGACAGGGCTTCCTGCACCACGCGATAGGCGAGCGTCTCCAGGTCCTCGGGGATCGATGAGGCCACCCGTCCGTTGAACTCGGTCTTCACCTCGTGGTCGGTCCCGAATCGCGAAAGCGTCTCGCGCAAGGCGGGGATGAGCCCGCGTTCCTCGAGCACCGGGGGACGCAGACCGGACATCAGCCGGCGGAGGGCGTCGGCCTCCCCGGCGAGCTCTTCGCGGATCTTCGTGAGGACCTCGAGGCCTCGATCGGTCTCGCCCGCCTTGATCATCAGCAGCGCGGCCTCGAGCGAGAGCGACGCCGCACTCACGCCCTGCACAGGCCCGTCGTGCAGGTCGCGCGCGACGCGGTTGCGCTCGGCCTCGATCGCGGCGTTCGTGCGTCGCAGGAGGCGGGTGCGATCTTCGTCGCGGTCCTGGAGGAACTGGAACAGCGAACGGATCGTCTGGTCGGCGACCTTGGCGGCCGACACGTCGCGCACCAGCACCAGCTTGCGGGGTGGGTTCGTGGGCATCTGCGAGACCCGCGACTCCAGGTACAGCGCCTGGCCTTCGCCTCGCTGGATCATGGCCTGTCCTCCGGCGGGAAGCGCTGCGAAGCCGGCGTCGGCGCCGCTGACCGAGGCGGCCAAGGCCGACCACGGTTCGCCTTCGATCGCCTCGCGCGAGAGCCCCACCATGTCGCTGAACGAACCGTTCGCGCGGATCACCAGGCCCCGATCGTCGAGCTCCACGATGCCGTCCACGGCGGTGTCGAACACCAGCCGGAGGTGTTCTTCGTTCTCGCGCAGGGTTTCGTTCGCTTCACGGACCCGCTCGAGGGCCGCGTCGGCCTCGTCGAGCGCGGCCGCCTTCTCCGCCAGCGCCTCAGCGGTGGCTTGGTGCGCCTGGGTGCTGGCGATCTGGTTCGACAGGATGCGGGCGGCCACCCCGACGCCCAACAGGCCGATGATCAACACCGACTGCACGCCCTCGATCCCGCGTGCGGCGTCCAGCGCTGCGACGACGGCCAGCGCCGCACAGGCCGCCACCACCGAGATGCTAGTGAGCACCGGTCGAGCCCAGCGACCAGGCTCCTGCTCCAGGCTCGCCTTGTGTCCGGGAGAGTAGGCGACCAGGGCGGCGAACGCGAGCGGGCACAGCATGAACGGGATGTCGATGGGCGCGGCCGCGCCGTCGAACGTTCCATGGGTCCACTGCCACCCGAAGGAGGCCGTCGCTGCGGCCATCGCGGCGAAGATCGCGAACAGCAGCAGATGCGTCGTGGAGCGGCGCCACAGCAACAACGCGCCGAACGCCGCGATCTGGACCGCGGTCAGCGCCGCGAAGATCCCGGCGGCCAGGGACCCCTGCAATCCGGCCTCGATCGGCCGGATCATCACGTACAGCAGGGCGGTGAGCGAGGCCGTGATCAGGAAGACGTCCACGCCGATCTCGCGCCGGTCGCGCTCGTCGAAGTGCTCCCGGTACTCCGCCCGCGCCAGACCTACGATCGGGATCAGGAACAGCGCGAAGGCGAGATCGCTGGGGCCGGGCACGTAGAGGCCCGGATCGCGGATCGTCATGGTGAGGAACGCAAGGCTCGCCGCGCCCAACAGGAACAACGCCCAGGCCAGATAGGCGCTGCCCGGCCATCCCTTGCCCCTACCGACTGCGCGCAGGATGACGCCACCCGAGAGGAAGCACGACCCGGCGATCAGCGCCTCGGCGGCGAAGGCCTGTTCGCGAGAGCCGCTGGGGAACGCGAGGTAGGTCCCCACTGAGACCACGGCGGCGAGAGCGAGGATCCCGCCCAAGATCAGGCGGGGGCGCGAGGAAACGACGGCGTCCTGCATAGGGTGACCATGATGCAGGGTTCGAGGCCCCGGCTCCATCACCCGGACACAGGAGATGGTGGCCCGTACGACCTAGCCCTCTGTGGCCCTCCCGGACGACGACCGGACTATTCGATAAGGCGGCGACGCAGCGCTTCGGCGACGGCCGCGGTGCGATCCGAGGCGCCCAGCTTCTCGAAGATGTGCTCCAGGTGGGTCTTCACCGTGTCGGGCGAGATGTACAGACGTTCGGCGATGTCGCGGTTCGTGTGGCCGAACGCGAGCAGCTGCAGGACCTCGATCTCGCGCGCGGTGAGGGTCTCGGCGCGGCGGTCGCGCTCCTTCGCCGTGGAGAGCTCCTCGGCCAGGGCCACCACCAATTGCGGATCGATCACCATGTTGCCGCCGGCGACCAAGCGGACGGTCTGGATCAGGTGCTCGGCGTCGCGCGCCTTCAGGACATAACCGCGGGCGCCGCTGCGGACCGCTTCGACCACGAACTGGCGGTCGTCGTAGGCGGTGAGCATGATGACGCCCACCTCGGGCCAGCGGTCACGGATCTCACGGGCAGCCTCCAGGCCGTCCATCTCCGGCATGCGGATGTCGACGAGTGCGATCTCGGGCGTGGTGCCCTCGATGAGGGTCAGCAGTTCCTGGCCGTTGGAGGCCTCGCCGACCACCTCGATGCCGTCGGCCATGTCCAGGTAGCGCCGGAGTCCTTGGCGTACCAGTGAATGGTCATCCGCGATGGCTACCCTGATCGTCACATGCTCCCCCGTGGCCGTGCGGTTCCGCACATCCTAATGGTTCGGGACCCCGTGGAGGCCAGTGGGGTAGAAGTTGTGGGCTCCTCTCCATCGATCGTCATGGCCCGCATCAGAACACGTGCCACCAGTTGATGAAGAGCGCCCCCAGCAGGGCGTAGCCACCGGCGAAGCCCGCCACGAGGAGGGGCTCGGGCAGGCGACGGTGTTGCACCGCTCGCGCCATGACCCAGAACGCGGGGAAGAGCACCACCACGAACCGAGGCATCGACAGCAGCGGGCGGTCGGGCAACGGCTCGAACAGCGGCACGGCCAGGCTCGCCAGCGCGTACGCCAGATAGCCCCATCGGAGCCATCGGATCCCCGCGAGCACCGCGACGAGCACCACGCTGACCACCAACGCGTCGATCAACCAATACATGCCGTAGCGCCAGGCGAACCGACCTGCCTGCACCAGGGTCGCCAGTGGGAAGGTGAATACGCGTTGCCACGCTTCCTGGGCCTCGAACGGCGCCATCGCGTCCTGGTGCACCACGCCCCAATAGAGGAAGTAGAGCGCTGGACCCACCGCGACCGCCGCCGAAGCTGCCAGACGCGGGACCAGCGGGCGCCCGTCCTCGCGGCTTCGCTGGATCGCCTCGACGGCCAACCCGAGCACCAGCACCAGGCCGATGCTGCGGGTCAGCGCTGCGAGGGCGCCCAGCAGCGCCGCCATCGCCCACCGGTCGCGCCGGGCGAACCAGAAGGCCGACACCGACAGCAGCAGGAACGGCGATTCGGTGTAGGGCGCCAGGAAGAAGAACGCCGTCGGGAATATCGCGATCAGCAGGACCGAGGTCCTGGCCACCGCGGTCGACATGCCTTCCAGCCGCGTCAGACCGTGGAGCATGACGAGGGCACCGAGGAAGCACGCGTTGGAGATGAACAGCGCCGCCCCCAGCGGCCCCACGCCCGGCAGCCAAGCCAGCACCCTGATCGCCATGGGATACAGCGGGAAGAAGGCGGCGCTGCCGTCGCCGGCGGCATACCCCCCGGTCGCGATCCGGAGGAACCACGCGGCATCCTGGCGTTCGGTGGCGGTGACGATCGCCTGCCACCCATAGGTCACCGGGCCGATGGCCCATCCAGGCACGGCGGGCACGCCCGCCCTCGGCTCGATCAACGCGACCGAGATCAGCGAGAGCAGGCTCAGGCCGACCCGCACCCCCAGGAACACCAGCACGCAGTCGCGGATCCCGTCGCGCAGCCGGGGGGCGTTGGTCTCGCCGGCGACCTCGCTCACGCCGGCTGAGCCTCCGGCGAGCCCGGCCCTTCGGCCACCGGTACGGGTTCGGCCGCGGCGCGCCCCTCGATCTCGAGCGGCTCGGCGTGCCAGCGGACCCAGGCCACCACGCAGCCCGCCAACACCACCGCCCGCAGCAGCACCATCGCTTCGAACGTTCCCTGCGAGACGCCGAATACGCCCGCGAGCCGGCCGAAGAACCAGAACCGGGTGACGAACACCAGGACGTCGGCGACCTGGAAGGCCAGCCAAGGACGGATCCGCGGCAAGGCCAGCGCGAACCAGGGCAACAGCCACAGTCCGAACTGCGGGGAGTACACCTTGTTGGTGACCAGGAACAGGACCAGCATCGGGAAGCCCAGCGTCCACCGCGGGAATGACGGTTCCATGCGAGCCTTCACGACCCACACGATCGCGAACAACCCCAGGAACGAGGCCAGAGACAGCAGGTTCACGGTCCGCGTCGTCGGGCAGAACTCCAGATGGCGGCACGCGATGTACCAGAGGCTGTCGAAGTCGGCGGCGCGTTCGCTGTTGAACCGGAAGAACGTCCACCACGCGCTCGGCGCGGCGATCGCGAAGGGCAGGTTCACCAAGAGCCATGCCCCGGCGGTCGACCATGCGAGCCCGATGGCCCGGTCGGGCCGCCGGTCGCGCAGGCGCTGCACGATCAAGGGGAGCGCCAGCATCCCCGGGTAGAGCTTCGCCGCGGCGCCGATCCCGAGCGCGGCTCCCGCGGCCACCTCGCGTCTTCGGAAGAAGTACAGGAGCCCCACCGTGGCGAAGGCCACGGCGAGCAGGTCCCAGTTCATCGTGCCGTAGATCACCAGGGTGGGTGCCAGCGCGAAATAGAGCGCGCGTGAACCGTTCATCACGTAGAGGCATACCGCGACCAGCGCGGCGCAGCCCAGCAACATCAGGACGTTCACCAGGTAGAAG
>JBKPMF010000183.1:0-2597 GCA_046732015.1 Actinomycetota bacterium | reverse complement strand
GATCGGCCGAGGCCGACGGGGCGCCTCCGGAAACCGGAGCGGGGGGCTCAGGTGCCGGTTCGGGCTGAGTCTCGAGGGCCGGCTCCGGGGTGGGAGTCGGATCGGGCGTGACGTCTTCGGCCTCTTCCATGGTTTCGACCGACGAACCGGAGGCGGCTTCGTCGGCGAGCTCGGCCGAGGTCTCGAGAGCCTCCTCAGCGGCCTCGTTCTCCTCGTCGGCTCCCGCCTCCGCCTCCGGGTCGGCGTCCATCACGGCGTGTACCGTCGGGAGCTCGTCCAGGTCCTCCTCGTCGAGGGGCGCCGACGGACGGTCTTGTGTGACGGTGTCCGCCACCGCGGGCAACACCACGGACGGCAGGTCGTCGTAGATGGGCATGGGACCGGTGGGGGGCGGTCGCAGGGCGACCTCACGACCGAGCTCGCGGTAGCACTCCGCGCCCTTGGACTTCGGGTCGTATACCGTGATCGGTTGGCCGTAGCCGGGCGCCTCAGACAGCCGGACGGTCCTGGGGATGATGACGTCGTACACCAGATCGCCGAAGAACCGCTGGACCTCTTCGACCACCTGCTCGGACAGCTTCGTGCGCGGGTCGAACATCGTCATCACGATGCCGGTGAGGCGCAGGCCGGGGTTGATGTTCTGCTGGACCAGGGACACGTTGCGCAAGAGCTGGCCCACGCCCTCGAGGGCGTAGTACTCGCACTGGATCGGGACGATGAGCTCCTCGGCGGCCGTGAGCGCGTTGATCGTCAGGAGTCCCAGGGACGGGGGACAGTCGAGCAGGACGAAGTCATACACCCCCTCCCGGATCACGGACACGGCCTTCTTCAACCGGGTTTCGCGAGAGAACTGGCTCACCAGTTCGATCTCGGCACCGGCCAGGTCGATGGTGGACGGGATGGCGTGGAGGCGGGCCACCGGCGTCTGCACGATGGCGTCCCCCACGGGGGCCTCGGCCACGATGACGTCGTACACGGTGGTTTCGCGGGCCTCATGCTTGATGCCCATCCCGGTTGACGCGTTGCCCTGGGGGTCGAGATCGATCACGAGCACCCGGTAGCCCAGGTCGGCCAGCGAGGCGCCGAGGCTCACGGCGGTGGTGGATTTGCCCACGCCGCCCTTCTGGTTGGCGATGGCGATGATCCGTGCGATGCCGGGCGTTTCCGGGGGGATCGGCTGAGGCTTCTTCGCTCCGGGCTTGGACTTGGCTGCCGTGGATGAACCGCCCTTGGTGGATGAGCGTGACGGAGAAGAACGAGGGGCGGCGCTGGCGCCGGAGGCCTTGGTCACTGCCGGGTCATGATAGCGAGCGGCCCTGACCTTGCAAGTGCCGAGGTCGGGAAAAGCGCCACGTCGACGCCCGGCGGGACATCTGCCTCCGGATCGAACGTGGCACCGGCCCAATAGACGAGCATCCCGCCCGCGTCGAGCAGTCGTTCGGCGGCCACCCACGCCTTGGGAGCGGGGGCGAAGGCCCTCGCCAAACACACGTCCACGGAGCTTCGGAAGGTCTCCAAGCGGCGCGCATGGACGGTGACCCGCTCCAGCCCGAGCGCACCGATAACCGTCTCCAGGAAGGCAGCGCGATTGTGCCGTACTTCCACCAGAGTCACCTGGACGTCCGGCAGAGCGATGGCGAGAGGTATCCCAGGGAGGCCGGCACCGGACCCGAGGTCGCACATCGTGGCGGTGGCAGGCGGCAGGATCGGCACGGATCGGAGGCTGTCGAGGATGTGGCGCTCTCGTAGGCGAGGGACGTCAGAGGGAGCGATCATCCCCATCGGGGCCCCTCGCTCGACCAGGAATCCCTCGTAGCGCTCCAGGAGAGCGATCTGCTCGGACGCCAAGGGAACGCCCAGATCCGGGAGCGCAGCCCAACCCTCATGTTTCACGTGAAACACGCCTTGGGGGTCATGCAGGCATCGTACAAGGCCCGTTCCGGGCAGCTGCCGGTCAGAGCGGGAGGATCACGACGTAGCGGCCCGGCTCTTCGCCTCGGGATACGGTCTCGACGCCATCGACCTCTGCGGCGGCATCGTGCACGAGCTTGCGCTCGTACGAGTTCATCGGCTCGAGTTCTTCCTCGTTCCTGGTCTCCGCGACCCGCTGGGCGAGCTCCCGAGCGCGGTCTTCCAGCCGGGCCTCCCGCTGCTTCCGGTAGTCCTCGATGTCCACGATCACACGGACCCGCGTGTCGAGCTTGCGGCTGACCGCCATGCGGGTGAGTTCCTGGATCGCCTCCAGCGTCTGTCCGTGCCGGCCGATCAGCAGCGACATGTCCTCTTCGGGCCCGTCGACGATGTCGACGTACATGTGTGTCCCCTGCGGATTCGGCTCGGCGATGGCATCGATGTCCATGCGCGCGAGCAACTCGTCGAGGAAGTCGGCGGCGGCATCCGCCTGCTCCTCGAGCTCTTCGAGTGCGCGGCCGTCAGCTTCCTGGCTCACCATTGCCTCCTGATCCGGTTCCCGGCTTCTTCGTACCCCGAGGGGGCGTGGAACCCTTGGTGCCGCCGGACGGGCGACCCTTGGTCGGCTTCCGGGGACCACCCTTCGTGGAACCACCCTTCGAGGCGCCTCCCCCCTTCGCGGTGCT
>JBKPMF010000182.1:0-15092 GCA_046732015.1 Actinomycetota bacterium | reverse complement strand
CGGGTCCCGTGGGTAGTAGCGGGCGTCGAGTTCCGCGGGCGCTCCGATGCCGGGCGCCTCGCCCGTGACCAACGTGAACGATGCGACCACCGGCCCCGGATCATTCGGCCCGAGGTCGAGTACCTGCGCGTAGCCGCCTTCCCAGCGCAGTCCTTGGAGCCCGAGCATGGGCGGCATCGGCCCGCCGTCCAGCCCGCGGAGCGTGATCTGTTGACCGGCCGCGCCCTCGTCCAGGGAGACGACCTCGACGTCGGGTTCCAACGCCTTCGTGTCCTTCCGGCGCGAGGCGCCATCCAGCGCACGTTCGTTCAGCACGTTGGAGAAGTAGACGCCGCCACCGCCGTAGAAGATGGCGGCCGCGATCAACGCGCCGATCAGCAGACGGCCGGGCCAGCGCCGCCGTCGACGCGTCGGTTCGCTCACGCGCTCATGGTACGTGCCGCAGCACGCTCGACCGGCGAACGATCAGCGGGGCGGAACCGACCCCACCGGGAACCGTCGGCCGCCCGCCGGAGCGGCCGTACCGGAACCGAGGTGCAACGGGGCGGTGCGGGTGACCGCCTCGGCGTCGCGGATCACGTAGATGTCGTAGCGCTTCGTGGAGCACTTGTATCGATCGAAGTACACGTCGATGCCCGTCCCGGTGTCGAACGGCGCCAGGGTGTACGCCTCGGTGCCGGCCGGCAACGAGTAGATCAACGTCGCCGTACCGTCGGGGTCGACGCGGAAGATCTTGCTGTGCGTGCCGCATGCGGCGCCATCCTGCACGACGTAGGCCGTGCCATCGGCGGTCACCCCGATCGAGTGTTCGTCACGGTTGCCCGGCACCGAGAGCTTCTCCTTGACGTCGGTCTCGACGTTCATCCGCCAGACCGCGCCGTCGAGGCCCTTGTTCCAGGACACCCACGGATAGGCGAACGTCCCCGGGAAGATGCAGCCGCACCGGTACGTCGTCTCGGCGAGCACCTGCTTCGTGTCCGTGTTGCCGTCGAACAGGATGACCCTCCACGGGGCCTTGGGTCCGTTGAACCGGTTCTCGCCGTACAGCAGCCACAGGTTGTCGGCCCCGTCGTGGTCGTAGGAAGGCGCCCACTGCCAATGAGCGGTGTTGATCGCGCTCACGAAGGCGTTCGTGTCGCCGGTGAGGCCGTCCCACATGCGCAGGTCCGACTGCGCGTCTCCTCCGGGGAACTTGATCTGCTGGAAGATGAGGTTGTCCTCGCCTGCGGCGAACGCTCCCGCGAATCCGTACACGCCGTTGTCGATCTGGGACTTGGGTCCTCCGTCGACCTCGACGAAGACGTGCGACCTCCCGCTCACCGGCGAGCTCCACGCGAAGTAGCCATGGGTGACGCTCGTGCCGGGCGCGGGGAGGAACTCGGTCTTGGCGGTGGTCTTCACCGGGTCGATCGTCACGCCCGGCCCCGCTGAGGCGGGGAGCGTGGCGACCAGCATCAACATGGACAGGAGGGCGGCGGTGGCGGCTCGGTTTCGCATGGAGGCATCCTGGGGTCGCGACACGGCCCTGTCAACGCAGGAACGGTCAGCCGATCTCGGCCTTCGCGAGAGCCGCGGCGCGGGTCTCCGCGGTCAGCTCGAGCAGCGCGGTGGATCGCGCGACCTCGACCTGTTCGGGGTGCTCCAACCGCCGTGCTGCGGCCGGCACCCGGGCGAGTTCGCCCTGGAAGGTTCGCAGCGCGTCCCTGATGGAGGGCGGCGGTGCGAGCGGCCTTCCGTCGCGCATCACGGGTTCGAGCACGGGCCTGGTCTCGGGAGGGCCTGCCTCGTCCCGCAAGCCGAGGGTGTCGCGATGTTCCCCATCACCGATGGTGCGCCAGACCTGCTTGCGACCGGGCAGCGAAGCTTTCCCCGAGGAGAGCTTCAGCGTGGGCCGGCCGTCGAACTCCGTGAGCTTGTACACCGAGTCGACGAATGGCGCATCCGCCGACACGCCCATCTGCGTGCCGATGCCGAACGCATCGATGGGCGCCCCGCCTCCGATCAACGCCGCAACCTCGTGCTCGTCGAGCCCGCCGCTGGCGAACACCCTCGCTTGGGGGAGGCCGGCGGCGTCGAGGAGCGTGCGCGCGACCCGCGCCAGCGAATCCAGGTCGCCGCTGTCCAAGCGCACGCCGATGCGTTCGCGGAGTCCCAGCGCCTCGATCGTGGCGATGGCGGTGCGGACGCCCTGCTCGGTGTCGTAGGTGTCGACGAGGAACGTCGCACGGTCGGGGTGATCCATCGCGAACGCCTCGAATGCCTCGCGTTCGCTCGGGAAGGCTTCGATGAACGCATGGGCCATCGTGCCCGCGGCCGTCAGGTCGAACCGGCGCGCCGCCTCGACGTTCGAGGTGGCGACGAACCCCACCATGGCGCTGGCGCGTGCGATCGCCATGGCCGCCTCGGTGCCGTGCGTGCGTCGGAAGGCGAAGTCCACGAGATCGTGGCCGTCGGCGGCCAGCACGTAGCGCGCGGCCTTGGATGCGAGCGTGGTGTGCAGCGTGATCTGGTTCAGCAGGTAGGTCTCGATGATCTGGGCCACCGCGACCGGTGCCGTGACCTCGAGCAGCGGCTCCTCGGAATAGACGATCGTGCCTTCGGGCATCGCCCACACCTCGCCGTCGAACCGTAGCGCTGCCAGATCAGTGAGCGCGTGGTCGTCGAAGCCCATCCCCTCGAGCGTCGCCAGCTCGTCGTCGGTGAACGAGAACGAAGCCAGGAAGTCCAGGCAGGACTCGAGTCCGGCCGCCACCAGGAACCCTCGCTGTGGGGGCAGCCCCCGCACGTACAAGCTGAAGGTCGCGAGCCCGTCCATGTCGCGGCGCAGGTAGCTCGCCGCCATGTTCAGCTCGTAGAGATCGGTGAGGAGGCCGCCGGGCATGCGCGTAGGCTACCGCCATGCCGCCCCTCGACCAGGACCGCTTCATGGCGCTCGTGGCCGAGGCCGTCGATTCGCTCCCGGCGTGGGTACACGACACGCTGGACAACGTCGAGATCTTGATCGACGACGAACCACCCTCTGGCCAACGGAACCTCCTGGGCCTTTACGAGGGCATCCCGCTCACGGCACGAGGGGACAACTACACCGGGGTACTCCCCGACAAGATCACGCTGTTCGCGGGCCCGCTGTGGCGCTCCGCCGCTGGTGACGAGGACCGCCTGCGCGCCGCGGTTCGTCACACGGTCGCCCACGAGGTGGCCCATCACTTCGGGATCAGCGACGAGCGGCTCCTCGAGATCGACGCCTACTAGTATGGACCAGACTAGTACGCAGGACGAGCGACACATGCACGCGGCGCTCGACGCCGCGCGCGCCTGCACCGAGCACGGTGATGTGCCGGTTGGGTGCGTGATCGTGCGGGACGCCGACGGCCAGATGGTGGCCACCGCGGGCAATGGTCGTGAACGCTTCCAGGATCCGACCGCGCATGCGGAGATCCTCGCGCTCCGCGACGCCGCGACCGCCGCGGGCTCATGGCACCTGGAGGATCACACCTTGGTGGTCACCCTGGAACCCTGCGCGATGTGTGCCGGCGCCATCGTGCTCGCACGCATCCGCCGCGTGGTGTTCGGGGCCTCCGACCCCAAGGCGGGGTTCGCCGGTTCGCTGGGCAACCTGGTGGACGATCCGCGGCTGAACCATCGCGTGGACCTCACCGCGGGAGTTCTCGAAGAGGCCTGCGGAGACCTGTTGCGCGCGTTCTTCCGCGGCCGCCGAGCGCCGTGAATCCCGCCCCGGGCCAGGTCCGAGGTCGATTGCTAGAATCGGCGACGGAGGCGTGCCGTAGCGGACGAACGGGACCGCCTCGAAAGCGGTTAGGGGTCTAAACCGCCCCTCGCGTGTTCGAATCACGCCGCCTCCGCAAGACTCGTCCCTGGTAAGGCGCGCAGGTCCTCAATCGGCGCGACTAGCCAGTTCGTAGAGGTGCCCATCGGGCGCGCGGAAGTGGATCCATTCCCACCGCGCGTCGCGGTTCAACTCGCCCACGACGTCGATGCCCGCGTCCCTCAGTTCGGTGCGCGCGGCGAGCACGTCGTCCACCTCGAAGAGCGGGACCGGGCCGAGAGCGTGCTCGCGGAAGAAGTCGAAATAGGGGTCTCCGGGGGCCATGATCTGGATCGCGTCCCCCTCGCTCGTCGAGAACTCGACCGTCGTGGGCTCTTCGAAGTTCACGCGAAGCCCCATCACCTCTCGGAACAGCCTCTTCATCTCGAGATTCCGGGGAGTGGCGACACCTACCCATCGCACGTTCCGCACGTTCATGCCGTTCCGTACTCCGGGCGCCCGCTTGGGCGGTAGACATCGATCGTCACGCCGCTGGGGGTGACCGCCTGCGATCCGACGAGCTCGAGCGCGATATCCGGGCCGGCTTCCGGGAACAGCCGCGTGCCTTGCCCCACGACCACGGGGATGGTGAGCAGGTTGATCTCGTCGACGAGGCTTTCCGCAAGCAGCCACCGGACCAGGACACCGCTGCCGTGCGCCTGCAGCTCACCTCCTGCCCTGGCCTTCAACTCGCGGATGGCCGCCTCGTCCGGCCCGCCGAGCCCCTGCATCACTCCGTCGACGGTGATCATGGTCGTGGTCGTCAGCTCCATGTCACGGCCACCCGTCGTGGGGTGCCGGCGCTTCGGCGATCAGCACCTGACCGCTTCGTTTCGCGAGCATCTCGTCGAAGCTGTCCGGACCCAGGAACTCGTTCGCCATCATGAAGAGGGTTCGGCCGTCGGGCCCGCCCAGCATCGTGGCGAAGCACGCCCGGTCGAGTTGGATCCTGGCGAGGATCTCCCCGCCTTCGGCCACCCGCACGCACGCGTTGTCGCGCGTCGAGGTCCAGATCGCTCCCTCGGCGTCGAGGCAGATCCCGTCGGGACCGAGACCCTCGGCCCAGGGGCGCCGTCCCGAAAGGGTTCCGTCGGGGGCGATGTCGAACGCGAGGAGCGTGCCCGTGAACGACTCGGACACTATCAGCGTTCCGTTGTCCGGCGTGATGACCATGCCGTTCGGGAACGCGATCCCATCGGCCACCTTGCGAGCGGTGCCGTCCGGGGTGATGAGTGCGATGACGCCGGTCGGGTCGTTCGAGGGATCCATCACCCGCTCGGCCATCTCGCTGAAGTCGAAGCCGATGCTGTTGACGTAGATGTTGCCTCGGCCATCGATCGTCATCTCGCTCCACACGACATCCGTGATGTGCGAGAGGTCTGCGTGACGCACGGTCGTCCCATCCGGCTCGTAGCGGGTCAGCTCGTCGCTCGTCTCCAGCATCCGCCCGTCGGGGAGCCAGCCGATCGATCGGCCCAGTCCGGCCGGGCCCTCGGCCACAACCTCGGCGTTCCCTTCCAGGTCGACGGCGATGATCTCGGGCGTCCCCCAATGCGGGAACCAGAGACGTCCGTCGTGCCATCGCGGCGACTCGACCATCGTGAGCCCGTCCAAGAGGACGCGCGGCTTCATCTGGGTTGTCGTCATGCCGATCTCCCTCCTCCCTATCCCGCTTACCGTTCGCACCTGTGGGCAAACATGGACGTGCGCGGCCGGCGGGCATGGTCCCCGGCTTCCACCTGCGGCGCAACCCGGCTGCAGGCAGTGCGTTCCTGGGCGTAGCATCCCGGACATGTCCAATCGTCATCACGTCCGAGTCCTCGTCCTGATGTCCGCAACCGTGGCCCTACTCGCGGCCTCGGTGCCTGCGAACGCCGCCATCCCACGCGGTCGGATCGGCATCGGCGACTCCGTGATGCGCGGCGCCACTAACGAACTTCGAGCCCGTGGGATCCGCGTGGATACGGCGGTGAGTCGCCAGTTCTCGGCTCTCCCCGAGTTGATGCGTCACCTGAAGAACCGAGACAAGCTGCGCAAGAAGGTGATCGTCCACCTGGGCAACAACGGCTACCTGGAGCGGAGCGATTGCGACCGCGCCATGCGGATCGCCGGCTCACGCCGCCACGTCTTCCTGGTGACGCTGAAGGTCCCGCGGCAGTGGCGCGCCGCCAACAACGAGCGGCTGAAGTCGTGCGCCCGGCGGCACAACAACACGTCGATCATCGATTGGTTCGGGCACAGCGTGAACCACCCGGGGTGGTTCGCCTCCGACCTCTACCACCTGACCCCTTCGGGGGCGCGACACTACGCCGGGTTCGTCGGCCGCAAGAGCGCCTGAGCGCGCGGTCGCTAGACTCGTCCGCGGTGGCCTGCCCGAGCGGCCGAAGGGACACGCCTGGAAAGCGTGTAGGGGGGCAACTCCCTCGAGGGTTCGAATCCCTCGGCCACCGCGGAGCTAGGTCAGATCCTTGGCACGGTTCGTGTAGCTGCGCTTCACGTGCATCCCGACCTTCTCGTACATCCCCAGGGCGCCGGTTCGTGAATCGGTGTTGAGTCCCACGACCCGCTCGCCCTGATCCCAGAACGCCTGGAAGGCGCGGACCAGCATGGCGCGGGCGATGCCCTGGTGTCGGTGCGACGCGCGCGTCGCGACCTGTTGGACCCACCCACCTTCGGCTTCGTAGTCGAGCATGAAGCTGACCCCCACGATGTCGCCGGTGTCCTGCTCGGCCGCCAGGATCATCTGCCACGGCGCGAAGCTCGGTCGTTCGATCGTCAAGGCCGCCCAGTCCTCGAACGTGGCGGGATCACGGTTCGGCCACTCGTTGAAGGCGTTCTCGATCACCCGGTAGGTCTCCTGGGCGTCGCGTTCGGGCTCGTAGTCGCGGAACCCGATGCCGGCGGGCAGGGCCGGGTCGTCGGGCCGCACATCGTGCTCGATCTCCAGGATCCAGGAGGTGTGGCCGTAGCCGTAGCCGTGCGCCTCCAGGATGGCGGCGGCGGCCTTGTTGGCGTCGGTGGTGGTCTGGGAGACCTTCGTCGAGCCCTGTCGGGTGGCGAGATCCTCGGTCCAGCCCAGCAACGTGGTGCCGATGCCGCGCCCCAGCTCGTCGGGATGGACGTTGATCTCGGCGCGCTTGCCTTTGAAGACCTCGGCCTCGGCCACCAGGCGGTCCCCGTCGAACACGCCGACGCTCTCGGTCGCGAGGTCGTACGCGGGTCGTGCCCAGTCGACCTCGATGTCCTCGCGGTCGATCTCGATCACGCCGTCGTGGTGGAGCTCGCACGCCGCCACGAGCTCCGTGACGATGTCGACGTCGGCGAGCGTCATCGCGCGGGCCGTGAGTCCGTCGGGGAGATCGTTCAGTTCGCCGGAAGCGTCCATCCGGGACAGCGTACCGGCGCCACCGGCCCCGGAAGCGGCGCGTCGGACTCGAGCCATGCGCGGATGTCGTCGAAGCCGCTCCACGGGACGTACGGGACACCATCGCGTTCGCAGTGGGCGACCAGCTCGAGCTTGGCGAACGTGACATCGGCGTATAGCGCCCCGTACCGGTCGGTCTGGCCCTCACCGGCGAACGCCACGACGCCGCGCGTCCGTTGAGCGTCGAGCACAGCCCGCATCTTGCACGTGCCGCACCCGATGCACTCGGGGTGACCGCTGACGAACCGCATGCCCGAGGGCCGGCTGTCCGGGCCCCAGGATTGTTCGTTCGTGATGATGCCCACGCCGTCGATGCCGGCAGCAGCCAGCAGCGGTTGGATGTAGAAGCCGAACCCGTCGGAGACCAGGGTCACCGGAACGTCCTGCTCGCGGCACCACGCCACGAACGGCGCGAAGGTGGGATCCATCGGGCAGTGCTCCAACGCGAACGCCAGCATGGTCTCGCGGTCGGCGCGGAGCATGAGGTCCTGCGCCACGATCGCCTCGCGAAGGCCGATCTCGCCGCGGTCCACCGCCTCGTCGTAGGTGGGCCATGCGGGGTCGCCGAACTCGACCAGCAGGTGCTCGGCGACGTCGTGCCGTGCCGCAGTGCCGTCGAAGTCCACGAGAACCGCCCCGACCTTCATGTCGTTCGCGGGATCCTGAACTCTGCCCGCCGGCATGTCGTGCACGCGAGGATCTCGAACGACAGGAGGTCCTCGGCGAGTTCGGCCCAGTCTCCGAAGACCAGATGCATCGGGCCACTGGACCCGCCGGTTCGGAACTTTTGCACGCCCATCGACACCAACGTGCCGCCACAGCGCACACATACCTCCGCGACGATCGGTTCATCGGTGCTCATCGGTGGGCCTCCCTGTCGAACGTTCAGCGCTTGAGCCTACCGGCGGCACTCCCTGCCGGCTGCCACACTCCGCGGATGGAACCGGCGGAACGGATGGCGCTGGGCATGGTCGACGCCGAACGCAAACGGCGTCGGAACGTGGTCGGCGCGGAGGTGCTCGATATCGATGGATTGGTGCTGGCGTTCTCGAACCTGCCCGACCCTCAGCTGAACTCCGTCGTGGTGCACCACGACCCATCGGATGCACCGGCCGCGATGGAAGCGGCGGAGCGCGCGTTCGTCCAACGGAGTCTTCCGATCGGGATCGACCTGCAGGTGGGTCGCAATCCCGGCGTGGACGAAGCTGTCCGGTCGATGGGACTGATCCGGATCATCGAACGGCCCGGGATGGCGTTGGCCGTTGACGCCGTGCCGGAGGCGCCGGTGCCGCACGGGATCGAGATCCGGCCGGTGGCGTCCGACGAGGATGTCCAGGGTCTGGTCGAAGTGGGCGTGCAAGCGTTCGGTGACGATCCCGAGATCGGCATGTCCTGCTACGGGGTGAGCTCACGAGGGGTGGACGGCGCGCGGGCCTTCATCGCGTGGAGGGGCGAGGAACCAGTGGGGATCGCGACCGGCTACCTGCATGAAGGCGCCGTGGGGGTCATGGGGGTCGCGGTCGTTCCGGCAGCTCGGACGCTCGGTCTGGGATCGGCGCTGACGGTTCAGGCGGCGCGAGCGTTCCCCGAGGGCGATCTGGCGTGGCTCCATCCCAGTGATGAAGCGCGTTCGATGTACGGGCGGCTGGGGTTCCGACCCGTCGCCGACCACGAGATCTGGATCCGCGGGGCCGCTTAGGCAGCGCCGTCGACGATGTCGCGACCGTCCAGCGGGTGGTCGAGCGTGATCGTCACCGACTTCAGGACCGCGATCTCGATGCAGGCGACGTCGCCGGCGTTCTGGTCGCGCCCCTCGAACAGCGTGATCGTGACTGCGGCGTCGCCCTCGTCAACCGTCACGTGGTCGAGCACCGCGCACGGCTCCACGCCGCTGGTGAACAGGATCGTCACCGTGCCGTCGTCGTTGAGCATCGCCCGGTCGAACGGGCGGGCCCGCACGTCGGCCATGCCGGGCGTCGGTTCGACCGGCTGGGCGGTGCTGGGGTCGCCCCACGGAGCCGGGTCCTGATCGTCCGGGCACATGGCGTAGTCGACGGGCGAATCCGGGTCGGCGTTCCGGTCCAACGGCGCAACGTTGCAGTCGTGGACCGGGGCGTCGGGGTCGATCCTTACCGTGGCGTTGGGATCTCCAGGCGAGCCGGCGGACACCTGGCCGCTCCCATCGCCCGAGTGCTCCTGTCCGGACCCCCCTCGCGTGGCTGCGGCCACCGTGGCGATGGAGACCACGGCGACGGCCGCGACGAGGGCGATCAACCAGCGGGATCGAGCGGGGGTTCGCATCCGGGTTCCTCCGAGCTTCGAGGCCATATGGCCGGGGCGCAACGGGTGTTGGACGAAGCATCGAGCCCTCAGGTTCCCGCCTGAAGCGTTGTCCTGGGGGCTGCGTATACTCCCCGCGTGGCCGTGCTAGGCGGGGAGCTAGCGGTGCCCTGCACCCGCAATCCGCTTCAGCGGGGCCGAATCCCCGCTCGAGGCCCGGAAGGTCCGGGGCAGCCTTGAGTGCGGAGCGTTGAAAGTCGGGTCCTACGCGACATCAGACCTCGAACCCGGTCAGGTCCGGAAGGAAGCAGCCGTAAGGGGAGCTTGATGGGTGCCGTAGGGATGCCTGGCTGGAGCTACCGCGCCGAGAAGCGCCCGAGTCATCCGTGGTCGACAGCGGGTGCACGGCCACATCTTTCACCCGGGTGTCCGGGTGCGCGGCCTGTGGCCATGGAGGCGTGAGTGGCGGACGAGATACAGCACCAGGCCCTGTACCGGCGGTACCGGCCGCAGACCCCCCAGGAGGTCCTGGGACAGGACCACGTGATCCGCGCGCTGACCGGCGCCATCCGCGAGGGGCGCCTGCACCACGCGTTCCTGTTCTGCGGGCCTAGGGGTACGGGAAAGACGTCCACCGCCCGCATCCTGGCCAAGATGGTCAACTGCGAGCAGGGGCCCACGGCTGAGCCGTGCGGCGTGTGTTCCCAGTGCGTCGCGATCCGTGAAGGTACGCATCTCGACGTCGTCGAGATCGACGCCGCCAGTCACGGCGGCGTGGAGGACGCTCGCGAGCTGCGGGAGAAGGCGCCCACCGCGCCGGTGCAGGGTCGCGAGAAGGTCTACATCATCGACGAGGCGCAGCGGCTCTCCCGTGAGGCGTTCGACGCCCTGCTCAAGGTCTTCGAGGAACCGCCGCCCGGCGTGCGGTTCGTGCTGGCCACCACCGAGCCGCACAAGATGCCGGCCACGATCGTGGGCCGGTCGCAGCGCTTCGACTTCCGTCGGTTCGGGCTGGACACGCTTACCGGGCAGCTGCAGACGATCGCTGAGGCCGAGGGCGCCTCGCTCACGGAGTCGGCGGCCCACTCGATCGCTCGGCAGGCCGAGGGGTCCTCGCGCGACGCGCTTTCGCTGCTCGACCAAGCTCGCGTGCTGGGCGGCGACAAGATCGATGACGACGTCGTGCACGCCCTGCTGGGCGCGCCCCGCGGTGAGGTCCAGCACGAGCTCGCCGATTCGATCGCGGTGGGTGATGCCCGCGGAGCGTTCGAGATCGTCGGGCGGCTCGTCGCCGACGGTCAGGACGTTCGCAACGTCACCAACGAGTCGCTGGCCCACTTCCGGAACCTGCTCTTGGTCAAGACCGCGCCGGGCCAACAGGACCTGCTCGACGTGCCCGACGACGCCTATGACCAGCTGCGGATCCAGGCCGAGAAATTCAGTCCCGCCGAGATCACGCGGGTCATCGCGCTGCTGTTGGCCGCCCAGAACGACATGCGGTGGACCACCTCGCCGCGACTCACGTTGGAACTGGCGTTGATCCGCGCCACGCTCCCCGACACCGACCCTGCGCCCGCCGGTCTGGTGGCGCGGCTCGAACGTCTGGAGCGGCTTGCCCAGCTCGACCCCACAGCGGTCGTGCCCACGGCAGCCGATGTGGATCACGCCGCCGGTCCGGTCAGTCCGGCCGACGACCGGGCTCCGGTGGAGGCCGTGGAGCCGCCCGTCGTCGATGAATCGCCCGCCGCTGCGGCGCCGTCCGTCGATCCCGCGCCGAGCGGGTCCGAGCCTCGGAAGCCGCCGGCTGCGCCGAAACCGCCTCAACCCTCGCAACAGATGCCGGTCCCCGTGGCCGCCGATGCGGGCAACATCGACGTCGCTATGCTCCGGCGTTCCTGGCCCCAGCTCATCGACCACCTGGCCAACAACCGCCAGATGATCCTGAAGGCCATCCTGGAATCGGCCACCGTGGCGTCCTACGACGGAACCACGATCGAGCTCGCGTTCCCCCCCGACCGCAAGGTGGGTCCGCAGAAGGTGGAGGAGAAGCAGGAGGACCTCCGCTCGGCGCTCGGCGACCTGTTCGGCATCAAGCCGCGGGTCATGTGCGTGGTTCGCGAGTTCCGGGAGCCGGCCGGCGAACCGCCCACCGTGGAGATCGTCGATGAAGCCGACGTGCCCGACGAAGCCGAAGCCCTCCGCCGCGTCCAGGAGATGCTGGGGGCCCAGCCCGTCGACGAGGACAAGGACGACGAGAAGGACGAGGGCTAGCCGTGGCGTACGAGGGTCCGATCCAGGAGCTGATCGACCAGCTCGCCCGGCTGCCCGGCGTGGGTCCCAAGTCGGCGCAGCGGCTCGCGTTCTGGCTGGTGAAGGCCGACCCCGAGGACGCGAAGCGACTGGCCGCGGCGATCATCCAGGCGAAGGAACGCATCACGTTCTGCCGGGAGTGCGGCAACGTGGCTGAGGGTGACCTGTGCCGCATCTGCCGGGACGAGTCGCGCGATCGCACGCTGCTGTGCGTGGTCGAGGAACCGAAGGACGCCGCCAGCATCGAGAAGGCGGCGCTGATCAAGGGGCGGTTCCACATCCTGGGTGGCGCCATCAGCCCGCTCGACGGCATCGGCCCCGACGACCTCCGCGTGCAGGAGCTGCTCGACCGCGTCGACCGTGACCACGTCACCGAGGTCATCCTGGCCACGAACCCGAATCTCGAGGGCAATGCCACCGCCATGTACGTCGCGGCGCTGATCAAGCCGTTGGGCGTTCGCGTCACGCGACTGGCCAGCGGCCTTCCCGTAGGTGGCGACCTCGAGTACGCCGACGAGGTCACGCTCTCCCAGGCGCTCGACGGCCGCCGCGAGATGTGACCTCGGAGGCAGTCACGTGAGCCGTCCGACCGTCGCCGAGGTGTCAGACCGCGCGCTCGTGCTCTACGCGCTCTCCCGTCGCGGCGCGATCGAGTTCGTGGTGACCGAGAGCGGAGGAGAGCCGTCGCGGCTGGCGCAGGCCGAGCACGCCCGCGTCGAAGCCGAACGGTGGCTCGAGCGTGAGTCGGTGACGCCGGCAATGCGGGATGACGAACGCGCGCTCATGGAAGCTGAGTCGGGGTCCTGGCCCGCCGAGGCGATCGCCGACGCGATGTGGCGCAAGGAGGCGCTCGGCGTAGTGCTGTGGGCGCTCGAGCTCCTCGCCGAGCTCCCTCCGTACGGCGAGGAGTTCCAGCAGCAGGCGGTGGATGAAGCGATCATGCGCTACGGGTCGGTCGACGCGTTCCGAGCGAATGGACACCTGCGTCCCGACGATCAGATCGAGCAGGCCTGGATGGAATCCGATGCGTGGTTCGGGGCGACCGAGGGGCGTCAGGGCGACGACGCCACCATGGCCTCGATCGCCGCCGAACGGTTCCGCGCGCTCAGCTGGCTTCGCGATCGCGACGCCGCACCAGCCTGACCACGAACCACGCGATCAGGGCGATCACGCCGATCGGGATCAGGTAGCCCAGGCCCACGACCACCGCGCCGAGCACCCGCAGGAATCCCTGCAACGCGAGATTGAACGCGGTGCCCAGGCTGGGCTTGTCGACGTCGGTGGGCTGCTGCTCCTCGGCCTCGGGCGCGCCGATCTCACGGAGGGAGACCTTGATCGTGCCCTCGGCCACCTGGTCGTGGATGAACTTCAGCTGGCCCTGGATGTTCTCGATCTCCAGCTGCACCTGATCGATCAGCGTCGCGAACCGCAGGATCTCCGACGAGGACGTCGCCTCGGACTGCAGATCGCGCAGGAGGTGGCGTCGGTCGGTGAGGATGCCGAGGCGCGCCTGCAGGTCGATGAACTCGGCCGTGACGTCGTTGCCCGTGACCGCGTCGGCCTTCACGGTCCCGAGCGCGCGGAGCTGGTCCATCGCGCGGTCGAACCGCTTGGCCGGGATGCGCAGCGTGAACTGCCCCGCCTGGCCGTTCTGGGTGGACGACGTGAGCACGAACCCGCCATTGGTTCCCGCGATGCGGGTGACGGCGGTGACGTTCCTGGCGAACTCGCCTGAGGGAACGATCACCTCGATGCGACCGTCGCGGATGATCTTCGACAGGTCGCCCTGGGTTTGTGGCGTGGTGCCGATCCCGGCGGGAGCCTTCGTGTCACCGGTCGTGTCCTGCACGCCCGGCGTGCCGCCCTGCTCGTCCGCGGTCGCGTCCGTGTCGGCATGAAGAGCGGAACGCTGGGGTGCGTTGGGAGCGGGCTGCATGAGTCCCGGAACCGCCCGATCGTCGGGAGCATCGGCGACGCTTGGCATCGCCGCAGAACCGCCGCTGTCGTCGGAACTCGTGCCCACCTGGCTGAGGAAGCCGATGCTGCCCGCCACGATCAGCAGCGTCACCACGGCCGCCGCGATCGAGGGCCAGCGGCGATCGCTCCGGGCAGGGCGACGCGGCGGCCGCGACGCTCGACCTCCACGGCCGGAGGACTCACGGGCGGCACGCCGGCGTTCCCGTGCGGCGACGTGCTCGAAGTCGGTTTCCAGCTGCTGCAGGTAGCGGATGTCCGTGTTCACGATTCGACCTCCGAGCTCAGCTGCAGTCCCCGCTCTTGCAGCACCAATGCGACGCGGCGCAGTCCCCGGCTCACACGTTGTCGCGCGTTCGCCTCGGAGCACCGGAGTCGCTCGGCGACCTCGCGGTAGCCGAGTCCATCGATCACGTGGAGTCGCATCGCCTCACGCTGGTCCTCGCTCAGCGTCTCCAGCGCTTCCAGCAGCGCCTCGCGGATCGGCGCGAAGTCGATGAGGTCCTCGATACGTTCGTAGTCCTCGGGCGGCAGGTCACGTTCGGGCATCCCCAGCCGCTGGCGCGCCGCCGCATCGACGCGTCCGGTGCGGAAGAACCGCCCCAGGCGGTGCCGCGCGATCCCGTAGACCCATGCCACCCCGTTCACCCCTTGGTCCGTGTAGCGCTGCCGCGACGCGAACGCCTCGGCGAAGGTCTCCGCGGTCAGTTCGGCCGCCGTTTCCGGGTCGAGCGTGCGGCGGGCGAAGTAGCGCAGCAGATCTTCGGCATGGCGTCGGTACAACTCCGTGAACGCGTCGGGGTTGTCCCTCGACGCGAGCAGGAGTTCGCTGTCGGTTCGCTCGTCCGGCACGGGGCCTCCCTGATCGACCGTCCTCGCGACGATCGGTCCGTGTCGAAGGAACCATGCCGCGAGGCGGTGGGGATGTGACAGCGCTCGGACGCACCCCGACGTCCCCGAGGTTCCCGGACCCTAGCGGGCGAGCACGATCTTGCCGAGCTGGTCGCCGGCGTCCAGCCGCGCCAGCGCCTGCGGGAACGCCTCGAACGCGAACTCGCGATCGACCGGGACGTGCGGGATGTCGCCCGCCACGAAGGCCATGGCATCGGCGAACTCGCGGTGGTCGTTCATCGTGGAGCCGATCACCTCGAGTTGGCGCCAGAACAGCGTGGGCAGATGGAGTTCGGCCGTGCGCCCGGTCGTGGAGCCGTTCGCCACGTAGCGCCCGCCTCGGGCGCTGTCTCTTATACACATCTCCGAGCCCACGAGACGGAGAGA
>JBKPMF010000181.1:0-15667 GCA_046732015.1 Actinomycetota bacterium | reverse complement strand
AGCGCAACCCGTGGAAGCGGCTGCAGCGGACGCTGATCCTGACCTACACGATGACGTTCGGCACGAAGGCCGAGGCGCACGCCGCCGCCGACAAGATCAACGACGTGCACACGCGGATCAACGGCGTCGATCCCGTCACGGGCAAGTCCTACGACGCCCTCGATCCCGAGCTCCTGCTCTACGTTCACGCGTGCCTGGTCGATTCGGCGTTGCTGTTCGAGGAGCTCACGGTCGGAGCGCTCGACGACACGGGTCGCCAACGGTTCCACGAAGAGCAGATGCTCGCCGCGGAACTCTGCCTGGTTCCGCGCACGTCGATCCCGCCCACGGTGCCGGCGTTGCGCGCCTGGCTCGCGGATTTCGAAGATCGCGGTGACCTCAAGGTGACGGACGGCGCTCGCAAGGTGCTCAACCTGTTCTTCGAACCCCCTGCCGAGGCCGAGTGGCGGCCGGTGCTCCGCGGCGTCTCCCGCATGGCGTACGGCACGTTGCCCGACGGCATCCGGGAGATGTACGGGCTGCCGTTCGGTGCGGTGAAGCGCGGTGCGATTCGCGCGACCTTCCCGGTGATCCGCGCGATGCGCCCGTTGCTGCCGCCGAAGTTCCGGTTCATCCAGCCCTACCAGGACTTCATGCTGCGCCAGCAGGGCATCGAACCGGGCGACAAGGTCGCGCAGGCGCGGAAGCGCGCGGGCATCCGCCTCTAGCGCAAGGCCCGAGCGGGTCGTGGGAGACTGCCGCCCATGGGGCTGGAGCACGTCGACGGGGTGTTGCTCGACATCGACGGCGTGCTGGTGACGTCATGGCGAGCGCTCCCCGGTTCGGTCGAGACCCTGGCATGGTTGCGGGCCCAGGGGATCCCCTTCCGCCTCATCACGAACACCACCACCCACACCCGGCAGGACCTGGTCGCGACCCTGGCCGACGCGGGGTTCGGCGTCCGGGCCGACGAGATCATGACGGCGGTGGTGGCGACCGCCAGCTACCTGCGGACCAACCATCCGCACGATCGCGCGTTCGTCCTGAGCGACGGTGACGGTACCGGCGACCTCGACGGCGTCGATGTGGTCGCGACGCCGGAGGAGGCCGATGTGATGGTGATCGGCGGCGCCAGCGACGAGTTCTCCTACGACATCGTGAACCGCATCTTCCGCGGCGTCCGCGACGGTGCATCGTTGGTCGGGATGCATCGCAACCTGTACTGGCGCACCTCCGAGCACTGGGAGTTGGACGCAGGTGCCTATCTCGCTGGGCTCGAGGCCGCCACCGGGGTCACCGCCGTCATCTGCGGCAAACCTGCAGCCGCGTATTTCGACGCCGCGTTGTCGTCGATGGGCATGCCGGCCGAACGCGCGCTCATGGTCGGCGACGACATCGTGAACGACATCGTGGGTGCCCAGGCGACGGGTCTGACCGGCGTGCTCGTGCGCACCGGGAAGTTCACGCCCGCGTCGCTCGATCTCGGCGCGCCGGACCACGTGATCGATTCGTTGGGCGACCTTCCTGCACTCCTGCGAGGCTGACCGTCCATGGCTGATTCCGACCGGTCGCACGCGCCCGCCATCTTCACCGGCATCGCCCCGCAGTACTCGTGGATGGGGGCTGTGATGTCGTTCGGCCAGGACGGGCGGTGGCGGCGCTTCATGGTGTCGAAGGTGAACGCCGCCCCCGGGTCGCTGGTCCTCGACGTGGCGGCCGGAACGGGGTTGGTGTCGCGCGAACTCGCCGCCCGCAAACGGCTGCGGGTAGTCTCGTTCGACGCCACCGAACCGATGCTGCGCTCGGGGCTCCCCGCCAACGAACTCGCCGGTCTCGACGCGCAGATCACGCCGGTGCTGGGTCGCGCCGAGCGGTTGCCGTTTCCGGACGAGACGTTCGACGCGCTGACGTTCACCTACCTGTTCCGATACGTGGACGACCCGGCGGCCGCGATGCGCGAGCTGGCTCGGGTGGTCCGCCCCGGTGGCACGATCGCCACCTTGGAGTTCCACGTGCCCGAACAGCCGTTGCTTCGGACGGGCTGGTACGCCTACACACGCGGGGCCCTGCCGGTGATCGGGTCGGTGGCCGGACGGGCGTGGCGCGAGACCGGCCGGTTCCTCGGGCCCAGCATCAGCCGGTTCGAGGAGCGCGCGCCGCTTCCAGAGCAGGTTCGCTGGTGGCAGGAAGCCGGGGTGCGCCATGTGCGATCGAGGGTGATGTCGCTGGGCGCAGGTGTCGTGGTGTGGGGCGTGAAGGGCGGCCGCGGTGTCCGATGAACGCACGGCCTTCTACGCGCTGACGCCGGGCGGCTGGCGCGACTATTGGACGCTCCTGCACCCGCCGTACACGCTCTGGCACCTGTCGTACGTCGCGATCGGCGCGGCGCTCGCGCCCGTCCTGCACGTGGGGTGGTGGCTCGAGACGACGGCGGCGTTCTTCCTCGCGATGGGCTGCGCTGCCCACGCCCTCGACGAGTTGCATGGGCGCCCGCTGGGCACACGCATCCCCGACCGGGTGCTCTGGGCGATCGCGGTCGTGGGACTCGCGGGAGCGGTGGCACTGGGGATCCACGGCGCCGCCGAGGTCTCGCCATGGATCTGGGCGTTCATCGTGACGGGCGTGTTCCTCGTGGTGGCGTACAACCTGGAGCTGTGGGGTGGCGTGGTGCATTCCGACGTGTGGTTCGCGCTGGCCTGGGGGGCGTTCCCGGTGCTGACCGCCTACTTCGCCCAGACGGCGACGATCAGCGTGAGCGCGGTGCTCGCCGCCCTCGCCTGCGCCGTGATCTCCGGCGCGCAGCGCGCGTTGTCGACCCCGGTGCGCGATCTCCGTCGCCGGGTGCGTGAGGTGGACGGCACGATCGTGCGGACCGACGGGACCGTGTCACCGATCGATCGATCCACGCTGCGGGCCGCACCTGAAGCAGCGCTCCGGTTGCTGTCGTTCGCGATGCCGCTGCTCGCCGCCGCGATGATCATCCCGAAGCTGTAACCGGGTCGGTCGCCGCCTACCCACCCGCGACGATCGCCAGCACTTCGTCGGCGTAGCGATCGAGCTTGGCGGGTCCGATCCCCGGCACGGCGGCCAGATCGGCCCAGTCGTGGGGCCTGCGCTCGGCGATCTCCGCCAGCGTCTTGTCATGGAACACCACGTAGGCGGGCACGCCGTCGCTGGAGGCGCGCTTCCTGCGCCACTCCTTCAACCGGTCGAACAAGGGACCGCCGCCCGAGCTCACCGATACCGGCGCTCGCGCGGCGCGCTTCGCCGCGACCGGTTCGGGCTTGGCGACCCCGATCTCCTCGAGGAACGGGCTCGGCGCCATCCGAGCCTCTTGGGGCCAGGACAGGTACAGGTGTTCGCGGGCCCGGGTGATGCCGACGTAGAACAGCCGACGCTCCTCGTCGGGATCGGCGCTCGAGCGGGGTGTCCGGAAGGGCAGTTCTTTGTCGAGCAGCCGGGGCAGGAACACCGCGTCCCATTCCAGCCCCTTGGAGCGATGGAACGTCAGCAGGTTCACGCCACGCCCGCTCTGCTGGGTAGAGAACCGGCCGGTCAGCTCGGCGACGTAGCCGGCGACGTCACCGCCACCGGTGGCATCGCGGTATTCCGCCGCAAGCGCCCGGAGCCGAGCGAGGTCGGCCTGGCGCGTGACTTCCTCGGTGTCGTCCGGTTGGGCGTTCGCGTCGAAGCCCACGGCGTCGGTCGCCGCCTCCACCGCGGCGACCGCGTCCTGGGACGAAGCGTTGCGGAGCTTCGCCAACACCGATCGAGGGCCCGGGCGCCGCAGGAACGAACCGTCGCGGACCTGATAAGGGATGCTGGCCGCCGCGAACGCCTCCTCGAACGGTTCGGAGCGCGCGTTGATGCGGTACAGCACGGCCATCTCCTCATACGCCACGCCGCTTTCATGGAGCCGTCGGACCTCGCCCACCACGAAGGCGACCTCCGCCTCGGTGTCGGGCAGCGCCCGGGCCGTCGGGTTCGGCCCGTCCGGTCGCGTGGTCCGCAGGAGCTTCTCGAACCCGCCGAGCGTGGGGACCAGGGCGTTCGCGACGGCCAGCACCTGCGGCGAGGAGCGGAAGTTGTCCTGGAGCCTGACCACCGTGGCATGGGGATACCGCGAGGGGAACGTCAAGAGGTGCTCCGGCGACGCGCCGGTGAACGAGTAGATCGTCTGGTAGTCGTCCCCGACCACGCAGAGCTCGTCGCGATCGCCGAGCCAGCGGTCGAGCAGTGCCGCCTGGAGCGGGTTCGCGTCCTGGTACTCGTCCACCGTGAACGCGTGGAACCGGTCGCGCACGAACCCGGCCGCTTGTGCCGACTGGGTGTACATACGCACCGCGTACCCCAGCATGTCCTCGAAGTCGATGCGCCCCGCGCGCTCCTTGCGCCGCTCGTATCCCTGGAAGATCGGCTCCATGTACTCGGGTGGGATCGGCGGCACGTGGCCGGTGCGCTCGAGTTCGTCGAGGTAGCCGGCCGGGTCCACCATGCGGTTCTTCGCCCATTCGATCTCGCCGGCGATCTCGCTGCGCGGCATGAACTTGTGCGGCGGCGGCAGGCCGTTGGCGAGCGAGGCGATCATCGGGGCCTTCGAGTCGAGCACGTCCGGCAGGTCGCTGCCCATGCAGCGGGGCCACAACTTGCGCAGTTGCGACAGCGCGGCTGCATGGAACGTCCGGGCCTCCACGCCGTCGACACCCAGCGCGGCGAGGCGCTCCTTCAATTCGTTGGCCGCCTTCTCGGTGAACGTGACCGCCAAGAGCTTCGAGGCGGGGAACGCGCCCGATCGCACCTGATGGGCGACGCGGTGCGTGATGGTGGTGGTCTTGCCCGTGCCGGCTCCGGCGAGGATGGCGACCGGCCCCCGGACCGCTTCGGCCGCCTGTCGTTGTTCGGCGTTCAGCCGCGACAGGATCGGGTCGCTCTCGCTCACCGCTGGACGGTAGCAGCAGCCTGGGACAACCAGTTGGCCGACATCCTTGCAGCGGCCCACTTCCGGTGCTTTTCTCTCTCCCCGTGGACCCTTCCCCACATGTGTTCACGCCGATCGGGCGAAAAACCGTTTCAGACCTGGCGGCGGGCGGTCGATAGGAAGCCTATGGCTTTGGTTGAGGACCGGCCCCCCGCGGACCTCATGGGACGCGTACCGCTGCACTATGCAGCGCTCTTCGGGGACCTCGCGCGGGCGCAAGAACTGATCGGCGGCGGTGCCGACGTCCACATCGGCGACCACGATGGGCAGACGCCGCTGCACTATGCAGCGCAAGGATGCTCGATCTCCGTGGCCGAGCTGCTGTTGGCCAACGGGGCCCAGGTGGATGCCGAGGACATCGACGGCAACACCCCGCTGTGGAACGCCACCCTCCGCACCCGAGGCGACGGCCCGATCGTCCAGCTGCTGATCGGTCGCGGCGCCGACCCCCGCCATCGCAACCACGAGGACCGCACGCCTGCGGAGCTGGCGAAAGCCCTGGGCGGCGCCGAACTCGACCTTCACGCCGCCGGCTGACGGGCGGACCCGCCCCCTCAAACAGCCTTATCGCGGTGAGCCGCTACGCTGGGCTGCATGACCGAGCGACCTCGCACCCTCGGTGAGCTGCGCGCCGCCGATTACCCAGATCGAACCGTCAAGCAGGAGCTCCGCGGAAACCTGCTCGCCCGACTCGGCGACGGGCAACCGTTGTTCCCCGGCCTCGTGGGCTTCGACGACTCGGTGCTGCCGGCCTTGGAGCGGGGCATCCTCGCGGGTCACGACCTGATCCTCCTGGGAGAGCGGGGCCAGGCGAAGACTCGCCTGGTGCGAGCGATGGTCAACCTCCTTGACGAGTTCGTCCCGGCGATCGCCGGGACCGAGACGAACGATCACCCCTACCGGCCGATCAGCGCCCACGGGAAGGCCCTGGTTGCCGAACATGGCGACACGACGGAACTCACCTGGATCGCCCGCGAGGACCGGTACGCCGAGAAGCTCGCCACGCCGGATACGAGCGTTGGCGACTTGATCGGCGACGTCGACCCGATCAAGGTGGCCGAGGGCCGCTACCTCGGGGATGAGCTCACGATCCACTACGGCATGATCCCGCGCACCAATCGCGGCATCGTGGCGATCAATGAGTTGCCCGACCTCCCGGAGCGGATCCAGGTGTCGCTGTTCAACATCCTGGAGGAACGCGATGTGCAGATCCGCGGGTACCGCGTACGGCTCGACCTCGACATGCTGCTGGTCGCCACCGCGAACCCCGACGACTACACGCATCGCGGCAGGATCGTCTCGCCGCTGAAGGATCGCTTCGGGACGCAGGTCCGGACCCACTACCCCGACACGGTGCGCGAGGAGATCCGCATCATGGATCAGGAGGTCACGGTGCCTGCCGGGGGAGTGCCCGTTCGGGTGCCCACCTTCATGAAAGAGGTCGTGGCGGCCCTCACGTCCGAACTCCGGCGGTCGCCGCACGTGAACCACAGGAGCGGCATCAGCGTGCGCTACTCCATCGGCAACCTCGAGACGCTGCAGGCCGCCGCCGTGCGCCGTGCGGCGCGGACCGGCGAGCCGGAAGCCGTGCCGCGGGTGGTTGACCTGCCCGCCGTCCTGATGTCCAGCGAAGGCCGCGTGGAGTTCGACACGATCGAAGAAGGTCGCGAGACCGAGATCCTGCTGCGCGCGCTGCGCACCGCCGAGCTCGAGGTCTTCCGTCGCCGGCTCTCCGGGTACGACTTCTCGGGACTCCTGCACCGGTTCGACGAAGGGCTCTCCGTCGACACGGGCGAACTGACCCCGGCCAGCGACCTCCTGGCGACCGTCGGCGACCTGCCCGGTCTGGCGAAACTGCTCGACCGGCTGGGGGTCGAGGAGGAGAGCCCTGGGGTCGCGGCCAGCGCCGTGGAGTTCGCGATGGAAGGGCTGTATCTCTCACGCCGGCTGAACAAGGACGGAGGCGACGGCGCGGCGCGCTACACGGGTGCCGACGCCTCGTAGTATCCGGCCGTGTCCGATGTGCACGAGATCGTGGGGTTCTTGGTGGTCGGCGTGTTCGCCGTGGGATGGATCTGGGGCCTGGGCGCGTGGATCGCTCGTCGAGGCCCGGGTGATCGATTCTGGACCTGGCTGACGGTGGCCCAGGTCGTCGCCGGCCTTCAAGCGGTGCTCGGCATCATCCTGCTGCTGCTGGGCAAGCGTCCGTCCTCCTGGCTCCACCTGGTGTACGGGTTCGGCCCGTTCGTGATCCTCGCGATCGCGCATGCGCTGGCTCGGGACCTGCAGAAGACCCAGCCCGGCAAGAAGCCGATCCCCGCGTGGGTGCCCTTCGCCTTCGGGGCCTTCATCTGCTTCGGACTGACGCTTCGGGCGCTGATGACGGGCCTCGGCGTGGCGTGACGGCTCCGTCCGGCTCAAGATGCCGGGCGAACCGGTCGACACCGTGAACCATGCCACTCCGATCCAAGGGCGAGGATGCGCGGGAGGGGAAGGCTCGCGCGGATCTCGCAACCTCGCTGCGTCGTCTCGACGCGTACAGCTTCTTCACCGTGCCGGCCGACTCGGGGTTCGGTGGTGACGTCATCGTCATCGGTACCACCGGCGCCTTCCTGATCAAGGCCTGCGGCCTCCCGGGCGTAGCGGTCATCAAAGGGCGCCGTCCGCTGGTGGGCGACGAGGCCATCGAGGGCTTGCGAGCCCTGCGTGCGGGGGCCAAGCGATTGAGCTCCACCCTGAGTGCGAAGTCGGCGCTAGGGGAGGTCGAAGCGATCGTCTGCCTGACGGAGGCGATCGCGCCTACGGTGGCCGAAGCCGCGGGGGTGCGGTTCGTTCGGGTGGCTGACATCGCGCGCGAGCTGTCGGCCCGTCCCGGCGTGCAGTCCCACACCAGGGCCCAGAGTGCCGCCCGGGCGCTGGGCGTGCAGGTCGCCGGCGATCAGCACCGGCATTTCGCGGTTCGCTGAGGCCGCGGACACCCCCACCTTCCGCGTGACCCGCCGTAGGCTGGGTGCGTATGCGATTCCGGTACTCGCGCTGGGACGGCACCCAGGACCCCTTCGGGCCCGACATCGCGGCGGCCGACGTCCTCGAGCAATTGAGCGACGAGATCCTCATGGGCGGCAGTGCCGACGCGGCCCTCCAACGGCTGTTGCGGCGCGGCATGCAGGGCCGGTTCTCGGGGCTGGATGCGCTGAAGCGGCGCCTCCGTCAGCGACGGGAGGAGGAGCAGGAGATGCTCAACCTCGCCGGGCCGCTGGAGCAGATCCGCGAGCGGCTCGATGAGATCCTCGAGCGGGAGCGCACCGAGTTGACCTTCCGCGACGACGACGACGCCCGGATGCGTGAGTCGTTCCTCGATGCGCTGCCCCCCGATGCACCCGGCCAGGTGGCCGAGCTGAAGGAGTACCGCTTCGCCGATGCGAGTGCGCAGCAGATGTTCGATGCGCTGATGCAGGAGCTGCGCGAGCAGGTGATGGGTGCTCATTTCCGGCAGATGGCCGAGGGGATGCAGAGCCTCACGCCGGAGGACATCGCCCGGTTCAAGGACATGCTGGCCGAGTTGAACGGCCTGATCGAGATGCGCGACCGTGGCGAGGACACCCAGCCGGCGTTCGATGACTTCATGACCCGGCACGGCGACCTGTTCCCCGATAACCCGAGGACGCTGGACGAACTGCTCGAACACATGGCCAAACGGATGGCCGCGATGAGCCGGTTCATGGCCTCGCTCACCCCGGAGCAGCGTGAGGAGCTCATGGGGCTGTCTCAGCAGATCATGCAGGACATGGACCTCGCCTTCGAGATGGACCGTCTGGGATCCAACCTGGCCAACGCCTTCCCGGACATGCCGTGGGGCGACCCGGTCATGGGGGAGGGTGAGGGTTCGATGCCGATGTCGGCCGCCGTCGACGTGATGGAGCGCCTCCACGACTACGAGGACCTGGATCGTTCGATGCAAGGGGATTACGCGGGCGCCGCGCTCGACGATGTGGACGAAGATGCCCTTCGTCGCACCCTGGGCGACCCGGCGGTGCAGGATCTGCGCCGGCTCAAGCAGATCGAACGCGCGCTGGAGAAGGCGGGATTGGTGCAGCGGCGTCGTGGCCGACTGGAGGTCACGCCACGAGGCGCCCGCCGGCTGGGTGAGAAGGCGCTGACGCAGATCTTCGACGAGCTCAAGCGCGACCGTGAGGGCACGCACGAGGCCCGCGATGCCGGGGGCCTCGCCGAGCCCACAGGGGCCACGCGCCCGTGGAACTTCGGCGATCACGGACAGATCGCGGTGGGCAGGACGGTGTTCAACGCGGTGGTCCGTTCCGAACCCGGTCAGCCGGTCCGCTTGCGCCCCGACGACTTCGAGATCGTGGAGGCCGAACAGCGCACCGAGGCCGCTACCGCGCTCTTGCTGGACCTGTCGTTCTCGATGCCGCTGCGCGGACACTTCATCCACGCCAAGAAGATGGCGCTGGCGCTGCATGCCTTGATCGAGGGCCGGTATCCGCACGACACCCTGTACCTGATCGGGTTCAGCGACTACGCGCGGCAGCTCCAGCCCGAGGACCTCACGGCGCCGGGGTTCGAGCGTGTCTACGGCACGAACATGCAACACGCGTTCATGCTGGCCAACCGCTTGCTGTCGCAACATCCGCGGGCCACGCGCCAGGTGATCATGGTCACGGATGGTGAGCCCACCGCGCACCTGGAGGACGACCAGGCGTATTTCAACTGGCCGCCCGTGCCCGAGACGATCGAGAAGACCCTCACCGAGGCGATCCGTCTGTCGAAGGCCGGCGTGCGGCTCAACATCTTCATGCTCGAGGAATCCGAAGGGCTCGCTCGATTCATGGAACGGCTCGCTCGGGTGACGTCCGGACGCGTCTTCTTGATGGATGACCATCGGGTGGGCGAGTTCGTCCTGCGCGACTACGTGGCCCGCCGCTCGCGGTAGGGTCAGCCGATGCCCAAGGCGGTCAAGGTGCTGCTGTGGATCGGCGCGTTCTTGGCGTGCGCCGGCGTGGGTGCCTATGTGGCCGCGCACACCGACCCGTTCCCACCCGGCGTGGACGACCCGGGAGCCAACTCCGCCGGACCGGTGTCGACCGAGGTACCGAGCGGGGGCGTCGTCGTGCTGATCGACACCCGGACGTCTCACGACCTCTACGTCGGCGGCCGGTGCGCGATCAGCTGGCGGATCGAGCTGGGACTGGGCGCCGCCGACGGCGCGGTCGACGGCTCGGGCGTCGCCATCGCCAAGAGCGAGCTCCGCTGTGACGAACCCACCGCGCAGGTACAGGCGGACGAACTCCAGCTCTCCGCCACCGGGACGATCGTGGACGGTGAGCTGCACTTCCGCGTGGATGAGACCGGCCGGTCACCGGTCGGCGCGCAGGAACTGACCGGCTTCGCGAAGACGATCCCCACGCTGCGCTTCGAGCTCCCGGCGCACGAAGGCGCCACCGCGAGCTTCGACGTGGATGTGCCAGACCGCGATCGGGGGACCTACGGAGCCGTCGGCACGGTGACGGTCAGTTCCGTGCCCGTGTCATGACGGCTCGTCGTGGGTGTTCCACCAGAGGGTGACCACGGTGCGCGAAGGGGGGCCGGCGGTCCACAGCCCGCGACGTAGCCGAAGCCGGTCGCCCAACGCTTCGGTGAGTTCCGTGTCCCGCGAGGCCGGAAGGCACAGCCGGGTACGGATCAGGGCGACGGCCTCCTCGGCCGAATCGAAGCCGCCGGCCCCCGGGTCGTCATCGCGATCGGGCCGGTCCTCGCGCCAGACCGCGATCCCGGTGGCCTCGATCACCTCCACGGCCAGATCGATCGAGGGCGCGTCGGGGATGTCGAGATCGTGGAAGCGCCGCCACAGGTCGTGCATCCATCCCAGCGGATGGCGGTCTGTGGCTTCGAGCACCACACGCCGTCCGGCATGGGCATCGAGCGCCGAGACGAAAGGCCCCAGGTTGGGCACGTTGTACACCGTGTGGCCGGAGATCACGACGTCGGCGGGCGGCACGGCCGCTTCGTCGTCGGGCCAGCGGCCCTGCACCGCCTCGGCATCGACCCCGGCCGCTCCGGCGGCCTCGAGGAAGATCGCCAGCATGTCTTCCTGCTGGTCGAACCCGATGATGGCGCCGGCCCGCGCGGCGAGGGGCAGCGACGTGGCGCCGCCTCCCACGCCGACGTCGAGGACGGTGCCGGATGGGGGCAGCGCTTCCAGCGCTCGAACCGTCGTCGGCGTCGGGACCAGTCGCGCCGATGACGTTCGGGCTCGCGTGCGGAAGAGCTCGGTGGGGAAGCCCCAGGGGGACGTGGGGGCGGCATCGATGATGGGCTGGGGGATCGCACGGGCCGCCAACGCCTCGGCCCATCGATCGGCGGGCCTCATCCGTCCAGGACCTCGTCCGTGTGTTCGCCCAGCGTGGGCGGCGGCCGGCGGACGGCGAGCGACTGTCCGTCGAACCGCAGCGGGTTCCTGACCGTGCGGAGCGTGCCCTCTCGGGCGGGGTCCGCAACGGTGTCGATCAGCGCGGCCCCTTCGGGACTGGCGAAGACCTCGTCCATGGTTCGGATCGGTGCGCACGGGACGGCGGCGTCTTCGAGGGCCGCGAGCCATTCCCCGGCGGTCCGCAAGGCGAACGCCTCGACCATCATGGAGATCAGCGCGTCTCGGTGGCTCACCCGCGCCTCGTTCGTCACGAACCGATCGTCCTCGGCCCACTCGGGATGATCGAGGACCTCACAGGTCCGACGGAACAGTCGGTCGTTGCCGCTGGCCACGATGAACGGCCGGTCCGACCCGTGGAACACCTGATACGGCACGATGTTGGGGTGCTGGGACCCCATGGCCTTCGGCACCTGGCCTCCAACCAGATAGTTCGAGGCCTGATTCACCATGGCGGCGACGCTGGCATCGAAGAGCGACACGCTGACGTGCCGTCCTCGCCCCGTGCGCGCGCGTTCGAGGAGCGCGGCCTGGATCCCGATCGTGGCCTGGAGCCCGGTGATGACGTCGAGCAGCGCGACACCGGCTTTCGTGGGTTCGCCGTCGCGTTCTCCGGTGACGCTCATCAAGCCGCTCAGCGCCTGGACGATGATGTCGTAGCCGGGGCGGGTCGCCGTTCCGGCCGTATCGTCGCCGAACGCGGTGAGGGAGCAGGTGATCAGCGGCGGGTGTTCCCGGCGGAGGTCCTCCAGTGCCAGCCCCAGTTCGGCCATCAGGCCGGGGCGGAAGTTCTCGATCAAGACGTCGACCTCGCGGGCGAGCCTTCGAACCTCGGTGACCCCATCCGGGGTCTTGAGGTCGAGGGCCACCGAGCGCTTGTTCCGGTTGAGCGACAAGAAGTAGGCGGCGTCATCACCCGAGAACGGAGGGCCCCAGTGGCGGGTGTCGTCGCCCTCGCCCGGCCGCTCGACCTTGATCACATCGGCCCCCAGGTCGCCCAGCGTCATCGTCGCCAGCGGACCCGCCAGCACCCTCGACAGGTCGAGCACGCGGATCCCGGCTAGGGGAGCGGGTCCCTTCGACGCATCACCCATGGTGGGCCAGCCTACCGGCGTCGCCCGGCGTTCCGCTGAGGCGCACTGGCCTTCCGGCACCGCGGTCGGGCATGATGGCGCCATGAACGAGCAGAGCCTGCAGCGGGTGAACGCCTTCCTGGCCGCAGCCGCCCAGCGGACGGAGGTGGGCCAGGTGCTCGACGTCACCCCGGCCGAGATCGGCCGGGAGCTGGGGTTCCCCGACGCGTTGTCCACGGCGCGCGCCGTGCGGGCCCTGATCGCGCGCAAGCGGCTCGAACCCGCGCAGGGCTCCTACCGCCTGTTGGACGCCCGGCCCGTGGATGCGTCCGAGAAGGAGGCCGTGGGTCGCAAGCCTCGCAAGACGCGCGCCACCCAGGCTACGCGAGGGTCCGCGTCCGGGACGCGCGCGTCTTCGGGCGGGGCCGCGTATTCCGACTTCGGCCGGGCCATGGTCGACCGCTTGGTCGAGCTCGGCCGCGAGGTGGCCGAGCTCCGGACCAACCTGCGCACCGCCCGGGAGGAGTCGCGGGGTGCGCGCCAGGATCGCGACGAAGCGGAAGCGCGCGCTCGTAGCCTCGCCGAGAAGAGCCGCGAGCTCGAAGCTCGCGCGGAGATGGCCGAGTCGAACCTTCGCACCCTGCTCGCCACCGTGCGGACCAAGGAAACGCCACGCGACGCACCGGTGTCGGATTCGGAGATGGAAGCGATCCTCGGGGTCCTCAAGCAAGGGGATGGATCCCAGCCGGACTGAACACCGCCTGCAGCTCCCGGATCAACAGCATCGTCCCGTCTGCCGATACGTGGAGCATGAAGCCCTCGACCCGGCGCTCGCTCCTCATCGTGCTCGGTGGCTTGCTCGTGTCCGGGTTGATCCTGACGCTGCTGCGAGGGGATGCGCGGGGAGCTCGCGACGTCGCGCTCGCGATCTTCGGTCTGGCCATCATGGCCGGCTTCGCGCTCATGGCATGGTGGGTGCGGACGCAGCCTCGACTCGACGCCGCCCGAGCAGCCGCTCGAGACCTAGGACTCGGGTACTCGGCGAAGGACGAGTTCGGCCTGATCGATCTGCCGTTCCCGCTCCTGCAGCGCCCTGCCACGGTCCGAGGACTCGGATCGGTGATGTTCGGAACCTGGCGGGAACGTGAGGTCAAGGTGTTCGAGTACTGGTACGCGCGCTCCTCGGATCCGTCACGCGACGACACGGAACGGTTCTCGTGCGTGGTGAGTCCCCTGCCGGCCTGGTGGCCCGATCTCGTGATCATCCCGGAGACGATCGTTACCCGAGCGGTGGATCACCTCACGATGAGCGATGTGCACCTGGAGTCCGAAGCCTTCAACCGGGCGTTCTCGGTCCGCTCGCAGGATCAGCGCTTCGCGAGCGCGCTCCTCGACGCGCGGATGATGGCGTGGCTCCTGGAGCAGGCGGGGCCATGGGGGTTCGAGATCGCCGGCGGGATGCTGCTGTGCTACCGGACGCCCATGCTCCAAGCCTGGGAGGTGCGGCCCCTGTTGGAGACCTCGGTGGGTCATGGACACGGTTCCCGGCGTCGTCTCGAGCCTGTTCGAGCCTGAGGCCGCAACGGTGATTCCTCAGCGTCCCGACTGACCGCCCCGGTGGCTACGACGCCGGGCGCGGGCCTTCGAGGAAGGCTTGATAGCACGCCGCTTCGTGCTCGGGTGCCAGCGTCTCCAGCGCCAGGTCCTCGCCTTTGCAGCGCTCCTCGATGCCGAGCTCGGCGGCCTTGCCCGAAGCCACCACGGGACAACGGGGGTGGAAGCGGCACCCTGGTGGGATCCGGGTGGGGTCGGGCGGCTCGCCCGCCAGGATGGGGCGCTCCAGACCCCCCGCCTCGGGCACGACGTCGAGCAACGCCTTCGTGTAGGGATGGAAGGGGTTGAGGAGCACGTCCTCGGCGGGGCCGATCTCCACGATCCGGCCCAGATACATGATCGCCACCCGATCGGCCACCGTCCAAGCGAGGCCCAGGTCGTGGGTCACGATGATGATCGTCAGGCCGAGTTCGGCGCGGAGCTTCATCAGGAGTTGCAGGATCTCGCCGCGCACGCTGGCGTCCAGGTTGGATACCGGTTCGTCGGCGACGATGACCTCGGGTTCGAGGACGAGCGCTCCTGCGATCACCACTCGTTGGCGCTGGCCGCCGGACAGCTCATGTGGGTACCGCAGGAAGAACCGTTCCGGCGGCCGCAGCCCGGCGCGGGAGAGCGCCTTGGCCACCAGCCGCTCTTCGGTCTCCCCTTCGCTCCCGCGGTCGATGCCGTGGATCCGCAGGGCCTCGGCGATGATCTCGTAGATCGTCTGGCGAGGGTTGAGGCTGCCGGTCGGGTCCTGGAAGACCATCTGGACCTTGCGGCGATATGGCTTCAGGTTCCGGGGCAGCGGCTTGCCCTTGAATGAGATCACGCCGGCGTTCGGCGGCTGCAGCCCCATGATGGCGCGGGCGGTCGTGGTCTTGCCGCAGCCGGATTCGCCCGCCAGGGCCAGCACTTCACCTCTGCGGAGTTGGAAGCTGACGCCGTCGACAGCGCGTGACTGGGTCGCCTTCTTGCCGCGTAGCCCTTCGAAGACACCGACACGTCCGGCGAAGGTGACGTGGAGGTCGTCGACCTCGATCACGGGCCCGTCATCCGGGGTGGGCGGCTGCGGAGGGGTGACGTCGGTTTCGGTGCTCATGTCGTGGCCTCCGTGACGTCCGTCTTCGCGCCCGATACCAACAGGCACGCCGCTCGCCGGCCTTCGCCCGCGAAGTACAACTCGGGCTCGATCGAGGAGCAGTCCTCGAAGGCCTTGGGACACCTCGGGTGGAACGAACACCCGGTCGGCACGTCCGCCGGATCGGGAGGGTCGCCGCCGAGGCCGGTGGGGTTGCCCCGGAACCTCGTGTCGCCGATCTCCGGGAACGAGGCGGCGAGGGCCTCGGTGTACGGGTGCTTCGGATCATGGAACACCGTGTTGGCGGGTCCCTCCTCCACGATCTTGCCCGCGTACATGATGGCGAGCCGGTCCGAGGTCTCCACCAGCACCGACAGGTCGTGGGTGATGAAGATCATCGACAGGCCGAGGTCGCGCTGCAGCTCCTTCATGAGCTTCAGGACCTGCGCTTGGACCATGACGTCGAGGGCCGTCGTCGGCTCGTCGGCGATGATCAGCGCCGGCGAGCACGCCAGCGC
>JBKPMF010000180.1:0-9621 GCA_046732015.1 Actinomycetota bacterium | reverse complement strand
GGCGATCGCCCCGCTCGGGCTCGAGGCGAGCGTGGCCACGCGGGGCGCCAGCAGCACCCCCGCCACGACGCCGACGGCCAGGCCGATCAGGCCGATCACCTGCAGGGTCGCACCACGCCGGTATCCCGAAAGCAGGGAGAGCACGAGGAGCGCCACGAGCATCACGTCGAGCCAACTCACCAGGCAGGTATCGTCCCACGGTCCATCCAGACCTGAAGCGAGATCCGGGAGACGCCGATGGGGGAGCTGCAGGGTCGGGCCGCGCTCATCACGGGCGGCACGACCGGACTCGGCCTGGAGATCGCCGGCGCCTACCTGCGCGAGGGAGCCCGGGTCGTCATCACCGGACGCGACCCCGAGCACGGAGCACGGGCGGAAGGAGCGTTGCGCGAAGTCGGCGACGCGACCTTCGTCCGTGCGGACGCCGCCGATGAAGCGCAGATCGATGCCTCGGTCGAGCGGGCGGTCGCTCAGCTCGGCGGCCTCGACATCCTGGTGAACAACGCCGGCATCGGGGTGCTGGCCGGACCGCTCCGGACGCCCCTCGAGGACTTCGACCGTGTCATGGCCGTCAACGTCCGGGGGGTGTTCCGCTATGCCCAGGCGGCCATGCCACATCTGCAGCAGCGCAAGGGATGCATGATCCATATGGGCTCTGACGCCGGGGTCATCGGCGAGGTCGAGATCGGCGTCTACTCGGTGTCGAAGGCCGCCGTCCACATGCTCTCGAACATGCTGGCGATCGAGGCGGGGCGGCTGGGCGTCCGCTCCAACGCGATCGCCCCCGGGGACACCGAACCCGGGATGCGCCACATGGGTCCGCCCGGCGAGCGCGACCGCCCGGAAGACGATCCCGGCACGTGGCCGGTGCCGCCGGTGGGTCGTATCGGCCGAGCCTCCGACGTCGCCGAGGCGGCGGTCTACCTCGCGAGCGACCGAGCCGCCTTCGTCAACGGCGTGGTGCTCCTGCTGGACGGCGGCATGCGCGCCGGCTACAACACCGGCGCCCGCGGGCCGAAGAACCAAGGATGAACCGCTTCGCCGCGACGCCAACCGTCGGCAGGCACAACTAGACTGGAGCCACCGTGGTCACCCTGGCGCACATCTCCGACCCCCACGTGGGCTCGCCGTTCTTCGTGCCCAACCTGATGAACCGGGTGATCGCCGAGATCAACGAGATGCAGCCCGACGCCGTCGTGTGCAGCGGCGATCTCACCGCCGAGGGCTACCGCCAGGAGTACAAGAACTGGGTCGCCTACGCCGAACGCATCCAGTCGCCGATCCTCACCGTGCCGGGGAACCACGATTCACGCAACGTGGGCTACCTGCATTTCGAGGACCTGATCGGCCCGCGCATGTGGTCCCACGACCTCCAGGGCGTGCGCATCGTGGGCGTTGACTCCAGCGAACCCGACCTCAACGAGGGCAAGGTGGGTCGGGTGCACTACGACTGGATCCGCCGACAGTTCGAGGAGCCCGCGGCGCTCAAGGTGTTCGTGCTCCATCACCATCTGCTCCCGATCCCCGGCACGGGCCGTGAGCGCAGCACGGTGATGGACGCCGGCGACCTGCTGGAGGTGCTGATCAACGCCGGGGTCCACGTCGTGTTGTCCGGGCACAAGCACGTGCCCTACGTCTGGCGTCTGGAGAACATGTACATCGCGAACGCAGGAACCGTCTCGTCCCTGCGGGTTCGCGGGTACACCAAGCCGTGCTACAACGTGCTCGAGTTCGACGGGACCGAGGTCAAGATCCACCGCCGGTTCCCGTTCGGCGAGAGCCACGTCATGACGCATTTCTCGCTCGCGGGCGCCCAGCTGCATCGCGAGCACGAAGCCCCGATCGAACAGCGAACCGTCCCGGTCGGCGAGTAGCCAACCGCAAACCACCTCCCCGCACGCTCCCGACGAAAGGAGCTCCCGACGATGCGAACCGTGGTGCTCGTCGACGGCGAGCATTATCCGCCGGTCACCCGCTGGGCCATCGCGACCGCGATCGAACGCGGACACGACGTCGTCGGTGCCCTGTTCGTCGGCGGCATCGAGAAGATCGAGCCGGGGTCCCTCCCCGAGCTCGGCGTGCCGACGGTCGCGGCCGGCGACGACCGCGCGGCCGGGCTCCGCGGCGCGATCGGCGCCTGGCACCCCGAGCTCGTGCTCGACCTGTCCGACGAGCCGGTGCTCGGCTACCGCGAGCGCATGGCGTTGGCCGCGGTGGCGCTGACGATGGGTGTGCCGTACGCCGGGGCCGATTTCCGGCTCGATCCGCCGGCGGAGGCACCGCCGCCGCAAGTGTCCACCCTCGCCGTCATCGGAACCGGCAAGCGCACCGGCAAGACCGCGGTCAGCGGCGAGGTGGCACGGCTGGCCGCTCGCCGTGGACTCGCCCCCGTGGTCGTGGCCATGGGAAGAGGGGGCCCTCCCGAACCGCAGGTGGCCGAGGCAGGATCGATCCACCTCGATCGGCTCGTCGAGCTGGTGCGGGCGGGAGAGCACGCCGCCTCCGACTACCTCGAGGACGCTCTCACCACCGGGGTCACCACGATCGGCGCGCGACGGGCCGGCGGCGGCCTGGCCGGAGAGCCGTTCGTCACCAACGTGCCCGAAGCGGCGGCACTGGCCGCCGAACGCGACCCCGGGCTGCTGATCCTGGAGGGCAGCGGATCCGCCGTTCCGCCGATCCGCTGGGATGCCGGGATCCTGGTCGTGCCGGCGAGCGCGCCGCCCGAATATCTGGGGGGCTACCTCGGTCCGTACCGGCTGTTGCGCTCGGACCTCGCCGTTGTTACCATGGCTGTCGGCCCAACTGGGTCCGAGAACCTCCCCGCACTGCGCTCCCACATCCTGCGTTACCTGGATGCTGCGCGGCTGCTGATCACCGATTTCATCCCGGTGCCGCTGGCAGACGTGCAGGGCGCGCGGGCGTTCTTCGCCACCACGGCGCCTGGCGGCGTGGCCGCGCGACAGGTCGAACACCTCGAGGCGAGCCACGGATGCACGGTCGTGGGGTGGAGTGCGCGTCTGGCCGATCGTGCCGGGCTCGCGGAGGATCTCGACGCAGCCCAGGGATACGACGTCCTCCTCACGGAGCTGAAGGCCGCCGCCGTCGATATCGGCGTCGGGCGAGCTCTCGCTGCGGGGGCGGAGGTCGTGTTCGTGGACAACCGGGCGATCGTCGTGGAGGGGTCGAACGATCTCGACACGGCACTGGGGGACATCGTGGACCTGGCGCGAACCCGCCGAAGCGAACGGTGAACAGCCTCAACCTCAACACGGATGAGTCAGAGCATGAATCAGAAAGAACCCAAGACCACCCACATCGTCATCTCCGACCGTGAGCCCGGCCTGCCCTTCTCCAAGGGCTTGATGGCCTCACAGGTCATGGTGACGGGCCTGTCGCCCTACCGGGCCTACCAGGTCGCCGAAGCGATCGAGGATCATCTGCGCGAGCGCGGGTTCGTCTCGATCACCAGCGACGAGCTGAGCGACGTCGCGCTCGGCGTCATCACCGAGATCGCCGGCGACCGGTACGCGAAGAACTTCGTGCGCTGGCGCGAGGTGGAGCGGCTGGACGTCCCCCTCGTGATCCTGATCGGCGGCGCCACCGGGGTGGGAAAGTCCACGATCGCGACCCAGCTCGCGGCTCGACTGGGCATCGTGCGCGTGGTCGCCACCGACGCGATCCGCGAGGTCATGCGCTCGATGCTCTCGCCCGAGCTCATGCCGACCCTCCACACGTCGTCGTTCCACGCGGACCAGGCGCTGCGTGAACCGCCCGGCAAATCAGCTGATGCGCTCCTCCTGGGATTCCGCGAGCAGACCGCCGCGGTGGCCGTGGGCATCAACGCGTTGATCGAGCGAGCCGCCACCGAGGGCACCGGTATCATCATCGAAGGCGCGCACATCGTTCCCGGATTCATGGATCTCGAGGCACATGCCGACAGTATCCTGGCGGTACCGTTCATCCTCGGGGTCGACGACGAGGGTCGCCACCTCACCCACTTCGCCACCCGGGAGGACGCCGTGGGCACGCGGCCCGCGGAGCGATATGCCGAGGGCTTCGAGAACATCCGCAAGCTCCAGCGGTACGTGAAGAGCCAGGCGCTCTCGCACGGTGTGCCGATGCTCCCGAACTACAGCTTCGACCAGTCGATCGCCGCGGTGATGGACCTGGTCATGGAACGCGCCACGTTGCGCGCCGCCGAGATCCACGCCGCCGAGGCCGCGAACGCCGAGGCCATGGCCGAGACCACGGAAGGCACCAGAGGAGAAGGGAAGTCCGCATGAGATTGTTCCTCGATACGGCCGACATCGAAGAGATCCGCGAGATCAACCGATGGGGCGTGTTGTCCGGGGTCACGACGAACCCGTCGCTCGTCGCGAAGGAAGGCCAGGATCCCGACATCGTCTGGAAGGAGATCCTGGAGACCGTCGACGGAGACATCTCCCTGGAGACCACCGAACCCGAAGCCGACGCGATGTACCAACAAGGGCTGGTCCTGGCGCAGATGGCGCCGAACGCGGTCGTCAAGGTACCGATGACGGCTGAGGGCCTCTCGGCGGGCAAGCGGCTCGTCGATGACGGCATCAAGATCAACGTCACGCTGGTGTTCTCGCCCGCCCAGGCCATCCTGGCCGCCGAGATCGGCGCCTACATCGTCTCGCCGTTCCTCGGCCGCCTCGACGACGTGGGCAGCGACGGGATGGGTATGCTGCGGGCGATCACCGAGATCTACGCGGTGCAGGGCTACACCACGAACGTCCTGGCCGCATCGCTCCGCCACCCCATGCACGTGATCGAGTCGGCCTTGGCCGGTGCCGACATCGCAACCATGCCGTACGACGTCTTCACCAAGCTGGTGAAGCATCCATTGACCGACCAGGGCCTGGAGAAGTTCCAGACCGATTGGCTCACGCTCCAGAACGACCTGAAGGGAGAGGCATAGCCTCATGGACACCACTCTCGATCGCAGCACCCTCGAGCAGAAGCTCATCCCAGAGCTCCAGCGCATCGCCCAGGACATGGGTATCGAGGGCACGCAGCGGCTCCGCAAGGCGGGCCTGATCGACGCGATCGTCGCGGGCGGCAACGGCGGCTCGACGGCCGAACCCGCCCCCGAGCGGCCCGCACGCGCCCGTCGCAACGGCGGCGCCGGCACCACCGGAACGACCAACGACGACACCACCACCGAGGCCGCCGAGGCCTCGACGAACGCGGACCAAGACGAAGATCGCGACGACGCCGACGGCAACGACGGCAACGATGGGAACGATGGGAACACCCGGTCTGCCCGGAACGACAACCGCGGGGACAACCGGGCCCGCGACAACGACCGTGGCCGAGACAACCGGAACGACAACCGCGGCGACAGCAGGAACGACAATCGCGGTGACAACCGGAACGAGAACCGGGACACCCGAACCGACGATCGCGACACGCGGGAGAACGACCGCAACCGTGATAACCAGCAGGGGGGCCAGAACGATCGGAACCGACGTCAGCGTCCGTCCCGCGAGGAGCGCCGTCGCAATCGTGAGGAGCGCCGCCTGCGTGAAGAGCAGGAGCGCGCCGAGGAGATCCTGAACGCCCCGGTGCAGACCGGCATCCTCGACCTGCTGCCCGACGGCTACGGGTTCATGCGCACCTCCGGGTACACCCCCGGTCCCGAGGACATCTACGTGTCGCTCTCGCAGGTGCGCAAGATGGCGCTGCGCAAGGGCGACGTCATCACCGGCAAGGTGCGGAAGGCCCGCGACAACGAGAAGTACTGGGCCCTGTTGGACGTCGACTCGGTCAACGGGCTCGATCCGGAGGCCGCCAAGTCCCGCCCGGCGTTCGACAAGCTGACGCCGCTGTTCCCCGAGGAGCGGTTCCGTCTGGAGAACGCACCCCTGGCGGTCACCGAGCGGATCATCGACATGATCGCGCCGATCGGCAAAGGGCAGCGCGGCATGGTGGTCTCGCCGCCGAAGGCGGGCAAGACCACGATCCTGAAGCAGGTGGCCAACGGCATCGTGGCCTCGAGCCCCGAGGTCCATCTCATCGTGCTGCTCGTCGATGAGCGGCCCGAGGAGGTCACGGACTGGCAGCGCACCGTGTCGGCCGCCGAGGTCGTCTACTCGACCTTCGACAAGCCGACCGACCAGCACGTCCAGGTCACCGAGCTCGTGTTGGAGCGCGCGAAGCGCCTCGCCGAGCAGAAGCAGGACGTCGTGATCATCCTGGACTCCCTGACGCGGCTGGCCCGTGCCTACAACCTGTCGATGCCCACGTCGGGCAAGATCTTGTCCGGTGGTATCGACTCCGCCGCCCTGTACCCGCCGCGCCGGTTCTTCGGCGCCGCGCGCAACATCGAGGAGGGCGGTTCGGTGACGATCATCGCGAGCGCCCTGATCGAGACCGGCTCGCGCATGGACGAGGGCATCTTCGAAGAGTTCAAGGGCACGGGGAACATGGAGGTCCGCCTGGACCGCCAGCTCTCAGAGAAGCGCCTGTTCCCGGCGATCAACGTCGACGCCTCGAGCACCCGGAAGGAGGAGCTCCTGCTTCCCACGGAGGAGCTTGCCCAGGTCATCAAGCTGCGTCGCGTGCTCCACGCGCTCGACCCGGGGGCGGCGCTCGAGCTGCTCACCGACAAGATCCGCGCCACGAAGTCCAACGAGCAGTTCCTGAAGGAGATCGCCAAGACCGGCGGGTAGGAATAGGCGGTTGTTGATAGGAGCAGAAGGTACCCTTGCTCGGCGTCCGGACATCCGGAGGCCACCCGAAGGAGAACGAACGACCATGAAGCCGGACATCCACCCCGACTACCAGATCGCCGACGTCCACTGCTCGTGCGGGAACACGTTCCAGACGCGTTCGACCGTCAGCGAGATCCGCGCGGAGATCTGCTCGAACTGCCACCCCTTCTACACGGGCAAGCAGAAGCTCGTGGACACCGGTGGCCGTGTCGAGCGCTTCCAGCGCCGGGCCGAGAAGACGAAGCAGGCCCAGCAGGCCGCGAAGGCCTGACCCGCTCGCGGGGCCTCGCATCCATGGCCGACGAGGCTGCCTCACCCACCGCGCCCGCGCACCTCTACGGCGGTCAAGCCGTCGTCGAAGGAGTGATGATGCGCGGCGCCCGCCATTGGGCGGTCGCCGTGCGTCGCCCCGCGGGCGATGTCCACGTTGAGTCCCACCACATCGAGTCGGTGGCCGACCGGCACCCCATCCTGCGCAAACCGGGGCTGCGCGGCGTCATCGTGCTGGGTCAGTCGCTGGCGATCGGCGTCCGCGCGCTGATGATCGCTGCCAACCAGTCCGTCGAGGACGAGGAGCAGCTCACCAAGCGCCAGGTGGGGGTCTCGCTCGCGATCGCGATGATCTTCTTCATCGCGATCTTCATCCTGGGCCCCACGCTCGCGTTCGCCTGGGTCGAGCGGCGGTTCGGCGGCGGGGTGCTCACGCTGGTGCTGGAAGGGTTGTTCCGGGTGGCGCTCTTCGTGGGCTACCTGTGGGTGATCGGTCGAACGAAGGACATCCATCGCGTGTTCGAGTACCACGGGGCCGAACACAAGACGATCGCGGCCTTCGAACACGGCGACGACCTCGAGGCCACCGACCTGATCGACCGCTACCCCAAGGAGCACGTTCGCTGCGGCACGAACTTCCTGATCATCGTGGTGATCATCACGATCTTCGTGTTCACGCTGTTCGGCACGCCGGGGATCTGGTGGCGGCTGGGATCGCGCGTCGTGGCCATCCCGATCATCGCCGGCATCGCCTATGAGGCGCTCCGCCTCGGCGCGCGGTTCCCGGACTCGCTGGTGATGCGCGGCCTGATGGCCCCGGGGATCTGGCTGCAGAAGATCACCACCCAGGAGCCCGACGACAGCCAGATCGAAGTGGCCGTGGCTTCGTTCAAGGAGGTTCTGCGCCGCGAGGACGAGGCAGCCGAAACCGCCGGCTGAGCCGGTTCGGGGCCCCAGGTCGTTGCATCGCACCGCCGACGGTCGCAAGATGCTCGGTGAAACCGACCGGATTCCCCTCAAGGGAGGTTCGTCCCATGCCCACCAGTGACCTCGATCTGCCGTTGCTTCCCAGCTCGGAGCAGATCCGACGTCGTGAGTTCGCCACCCTCCGTCGCGGCTATGACCCCGATCAGGTCCGCGACTACCTCGAAGCGGTCGCGGTCCAGGTCGAGACGCTTGAGAAGGACCTGAAGGAAGCCCGCCGCCAGCTGGAGGCGAAGGCGGCCGAGCCCGTCGCCGCCACCCCGGCCGCACCCGCGGGCGACCCCTACGATCGCATCTCGAAGCGGTTCGCGGGACTGCTCGCCACGGCGGACCGCGAGGCCAGTCGCATCGTCGATGAAGCCAAGACCGAAGCCGACCGCGTGGTGATCGAAGCCAAGACCCAGGCCGATCGCATCCGCACCGACGCGCAGAGCCGCGCCGAGCAGGATCGTCAGGAAGGCCACGAGGTCATGGAGAGCGCCCGGGACGAAGCCGACCGCATCCTCGCGGGGCTTGGGGCTCGTCGCGACCTCCTCGTCGGTCAGCTGCAGGAGATGCAATCGCGGCTGCTCTCGGTGGCCAAGGACCTCGAGGTCGTCGTCGAGTCGCCCCCCGCCCGGGGAGACGACGCGGGAGCGATGACGGGCCGGGCCGATCCCATGGATGCCGACGCCGATGAGGTCGACGCGTCCATCGAGCACATGACCGAGGCGATCGAGACCGCTGATGAGGGGGCCGTCACCGGATCGGCGGCCGACGACGCGCTCGTCGACCCTCGATACGAGGACCTCTGGGTCTCCGGGGAAGAGAGCGCTCCCGCCGTGCGCGAGGTCGACCTCGACCAGCTGTTCACCGGCGGCGAGGAGGGCGACGACGCATCGGTCGACATCCCCGACCTCGCGTCGATCGAGCTCGACTTCGACGAGGACCGCCCCGACACCGCCACCTGATCGGCCCGAGCGGGCCGCGAAGCGAAGGGGGCGATCGCGCCCCTGGGCTGGGATGATCGGTCCATGCCGACCGATTTCGACGAACGACTGCGCGAGGTCGAAGCGCGCTACGAGCAAGTGGCCGCCGAGATGGCCGCTCCCGAAGCCGCTTCGGACCTGGATCGACTGCGATCGCTCGGCATGGCGTTCTCCGACCTGGAGGAGATCGTCACCCCGTACCGGGCCTACCTCGCCGCGCAGGCCCAGGCGAGCGACGCCGCCGAGATGGCCGCTGCAGAGTCCGATCCGGAGATGCGGGCTTTCCTCGAGGACGAACAGCTGCAGGCCGAGGCGCGGGCAGATGCCCTGCGAGCGAAGCTGGAGCATCTCTTGGTGCCGAAGGATCCGAACGACGGCAAGGACCTGATCGTCGAGATCCGCGCCGGCGCGGGGGGGCAGGAAGCCGCGTTGTGGGCGGGGGAACTGTTCGAGATGTACCGGCGCTTCGCGGAGCGGCACCGCCTCAAGACCGAGGTGCTCGCGTCCTCACCCAGCGAGCTCGGTGGGTTCAAGGAGGTCTCGCTCGAGGTCCGCGGCAGGTCCGCGTACGCGCAGCTCAAGCACGAGTCGGGCGTGCACCGCGTGCAGCGCGTCCCCGTCACCGAATCCTCTGGCCGGATCCATACCTCGACGGCGAC
>JBKPMF010000179.1:0-26588 GCA_046732015.1 Actinomycetota bacterium | reverse complement strand
TGGCGGAGGTGCTCCGCCGCGTCTACACCGTGATCCATCTCGTCGGAGGGCCGAACCAGCCCGACGCCGACAGCCTCCAGGATGCCAACCACGGCTCGGTCTTGCGGGCGCTGACCGCCGCGAAGGTCGCCGACGTGCGTCGGTTCGTGCTCGTGTCGGTGCCGGGTGCCTCGCCGGATGCCTCCGACCCCTACCGCCGAGCCCGTGGCCTCGCCGAAGAGGCGGTCGTCAACAGTGGGCTCGACCATGCGGTGATCCGCAGCACGCATGCGTACGGGCTCGGCAGCCTGTGGCTCTCGACCCTGGTGGCGGGCGCCACGGTGAGCCCGCCGGTTGTGCTGGGTGACCCGTCGGGATCCCTGGCGCCCGTCGCGGTCGAGGACGTCGCAGCGGTGCTGGCCGCCGCCGACGACCGCGAGGGTGACCTGGAAGGGACGTGGGCGCTCGAAGGTCCGGACGAGACGACCCCGGCCGCCCTGATCCGGCTCCTTGCAGGTGAGATGGCTCCTGAACCCGACAGAGTGGCCGGCGACGAGGCGCGGGCGAGCCTGGAGACCACCCTGGGCTTCGCGTTGTCGGACGAGGCCTTGACGTGGCTCTCGGACCCGGCGCGTACCGACGCACCCGATGCCGCCGAGGCGTTCGACGTGCCGCGGACCCCGTTGCTCGGCGGCCTCCGCCGCGCGCTGGAGCGCGCCGCGGCCTCGGACGAGCCACAGGCGGATAGGTAGCATTCCGGGCCATGGGGGAGTACGTGCGGCTCGAGGTCGACGACGGAGTGGGCGTGGTTCGGCTGGACCGGCCTCCCGCGAACGCGATCGACCTGCAGCTCGGCTTGGAGCTCCAAGAGGCGATCCACGAGGCCGCCGACACGGACGACGTCGGCGCCCTCGTGCTGTGGGGCGGACCGAAGATCTTCGCCGCCGGCGCCGACATCAAAGCCATGGCCGAGTGGGGGCCCGACGAGGTCAAGCCCAGCGTCGATGCCCTCGGCGAAGCGTGCGACCTGCTCGAGGCCACGCCCAAGATCTCGATCGCCGCGGTGAATCGGTACGCGCTGGGCGGTGGCATGGAGCTCGCCCTGGCGGCGGACCTGCGACTGCTGGGCGACGATGCCCGGCTCGGCCAGCCCGAGATCGGGATCGGGGTGATCCCCGGGGCCGGTGGCACGCAGCGGCTCACCCGGTTGATCGGGCCCGGCCGGGCGCTGGAACTGGTGGTCACCGGGCGCCAGATCGAGGCCACCGAAGCGTTGGCGTTGGGGCTTACCCACCGGGTCGAACCCGCCGCCGGGGTCTTCGATGCCGCGGTCCGCGACGCCCGGGCGTTCGCCAACGGCCCCAGGAAGGCCCTCGGCGCCGCCAAGGCCGCCGTCCGGGCGGCCCTCGAGACGCCCGGACCGGCGGGGATCGCCGCCGAACGCGCCCTGTTCCTGCAGCTCTTCGGCTCGCCGGACCAGCGTGAGGGCATGCGCGCCTTCCTGGACAAACGCGACCCTCGGTTCGGTGCGTCCGCCTCCTGAAGAACCTCTGCACCCGGCCTCGAACCGGATCCGGAATGAACCACTCCCCGCGGTCGTTCGAACTACGTGCAGACGGACCCGACCCCACCAGCCCGAACGGGTCCGGCGAAAGGATGTGAGCGACGTGGCAGAGGAGAGGTACCGGGGCGCTTCCGTGCGACAGCTTCCGAAGCCGAACAAGCAGTACACGACCGGGAGGACCTGCGCCGAACCGGCGTGCGAGACGAAGCTCTCTCGTTACAACAAGTGGCAGTACTGCTGGCAACACGAGCCCGTCCACTCGTACGTCCCCCGCGGCAAGCGCAAGTCGCGCAACGAAGCTGCCTGATCGGACCACCCAAACCGACGACCGAACCGAGGCCCTCCCGCACGGGGAGGGTCTCGCTGCATCCGGTCCCGTCGAGGCCTCCGCCTCCCCCGGACGGCTGACGTCGTTCCTCCTGTGCGCGCTCGGAGAACCGACTGCCGTGCAACGCTCCGTCATCGGGGCCTGCCTGATTCAAGGTAGGGAGGGTCTCTGCCGATGCAGGGTGGGACCGCTCCCCCCGAGCGCGACACTATGACGAACGAGATCGTTGAGCCTCCCGCGATGCGTGAGGGCGCCTGCCCGTACTGCGAGCGAACCGTGCTCGTCTACGAGGAACCGCCCCGGTGCCCGCTGTGTGCCTGTCCACTGGACGAGCACGCCGTCCACCCGTACGTCTTCCCGCAGGACCGGGTTCCCGAGGCCGAGTAGGAACCCGCTCAGCCGTCCACCAGGATGGCGTCCCGCCGGCCCCGAACGTCGCTCACCAGCGCCAGGGGTCCGGCTCGCCGCAGGTCTTCGACCGTGACTACCCCTTCGACCAGCCATCCGTCCTCGAGGGCCATCTCCCGTCCAACGCCGGGGAGGAGACCGCAGTCCAGGGCCGGCGTGACCCATCGACCCTCGAGCTGGACGGCGATGTTGGCGATCGTGCTCTCGGTGATCTCGCCACGGGTGTTGCTGAGCACCACGTCGTCGGCATCGGGATGGCGGGCGGCCGCCTCTTCGTACCGGCGCCGCCGAGAGGTCTTGTGGAACAGCATGGGGTCGGCCGGGTCGACGGGTTCGGCCGTGTCGAGCGCGACGCGCACGGGCTGTGGTGAGGGCGGCAACGCCGTCGCCTTCACCGTGACCGCGCCCCGGCGGTCCAGGGTGACGCGGACCCGCGCGGCACGGTCGTGCCACGACGCGAGCTCGGTCTCCAGCGCGGTCGCGATGCGCGCCTCGTCGAACCCGAACCCGAAGTAGCCCGCCGAGCCGCGCAACCGGGCGAGGTGGCGTTCGAGGTTGAGGAGCCCGCTCCCGGGATCGTGCCGCAAGGTTTCGTAGAGATCGAAACGCGGCCGGCGCTCCGTGAGCACCCTCGCCTTGGCGAGCACCTCGTCGAACTCGCTCGCCGCGCGCGAGTCCCAGGTGATGCCGCCCCCCACGCCGTACTCGGCCGTGCCCGTCTGCGCGTCGAGCATGACGGTACGGATCGGCACGCCGAACCTCGCAGCCGGCAGCTCCGACCCCGGCGGCGAGAGGAACCCGACCGCGCCGCAGTACACGCCCCGAGGCGAGTCCTCCAGCTCGGCGATGATCTCCATGGTCCGAACCTTCGGTGCTCCCGTCACCGACCCGCAGGGGAAGAGCGCCGCGAACACGTCGGCCAGTCCCACCTCGGACCGGAGTGTCGAGGTCACCGTGGAGGTGAGCTGCCACACGGTTTCGTAGCGCTCCAGATCGAACACGTCGCTCCAGTTGACGGTGCCCGTCCGGGCCACCCGGCCGAGGTCGTTGCGGAGCAGGTCGACGATCATGGCGTTCTCCGCGCGGTCCTTCACCGAGCCGCGGAGCCGCTCGGCCACCTCGAGGTCCTCGGCCGGCCAGCGCCCCCGAGGTGCGGTGCCCTTCATCGGGCGGGTCGACAGCGCCTCGCCGTCGATCCGGAAGAACAGTTCCGGGGATGCCGACAGCACCCGGTAGCGACCCAGGTTGAGGTAGCCGGCGTAGGCGCCCCGTTGCGCGTAGCACAGGTCCCGATACAGCCCGCGTTCGTCGCCCTGCACCTGGGAGCGGAGCCGCAGGGTGTGATTCACCTGATAGGTGTCGCCGGCCGCGATGTGTTCATGGATCGCTTCGATGGCGCGGTCGTAGGTCTGCCGGTCGACGGATGGCTGCCACGCCCCGGGCGGCATCGGTTCGGTGTCGGCTTGCGGTTCTGGGAGCACCGTTTCCTCCCGACGCTCGAACATCGCGAACCACGCGAGCGGCAGCTGCTCGAAGGCGTCGCCCGGCGCTCGCGGCCGCACGGCCAGCGAGGGATCGAGGCCGGGGGCGGCCTCGTAGGCGACGAAGCCCGCCACCCACAACCCCCGTCCCGCCGACGCTTCGGCGGCGGCGAGGATACCGGGGACCTCGTCGGGTCGCGTGGCCTCGAGTACCCCGACGGGCTCGACCAGCCGGAACGACGGTTCCGCGCCGGTGAGATCGTCGAATCGGGCGTCGAGCACGCCAGGAACGATACGTGGCCGCGCGGAGCGGTAGCCTCGTTGGATGCCGTCGAAGGGTTCGGTCTTGGTGGCGATGTCGGGCGGGGTCGACTCGTCGGTCGCCGCATGCCTGCTCGCCGACCAGGGCTACGAGGTGTTCGGCTCGCACATGAACCTCGTACACCTGGACGGGGTGGAGCATGGGTGCTGTGGCCCGTCGGCGCGTGCCGACGCCGAAGCCGTGGCTCGCGTCGCCGGATTCCCGTTCGAGATCGCCGATCACTCCGAGGAGTTCGCCGAGACGGTGATCGCTGGGTTCGTCGAGGAACACGCGGCCGGGCGCACCCCGAACCCGTGCGCGACGTGCAACGGCCAGATCAAGTTCGGGGCGTTCCTGCGGCGGGCCGACCATCTGGGCATGGACTACGTGGCCACCGGCCACTACGTGCGGACCTCGCAGAGTGAGGACGGACGGTGGCATCTGCTCCGCGGCGCCGACGCCTCCAAGGATCAGACGTACATGCTCCACATGCTGGGCCAGGCCCAGTTGTCGCGGTCGCTGTTCCCCGTCGGCGGCCTGCCGAAGGCTGAGACCCGCAGACTCGCGGAAGCGTTCGGGCTTCCGGTAGCAGGCAAGCCCGATTCCCAGGAGCTGTGCTTCGCGCCGAGCGGCGACGCCGGCGGGTTCGTCCGGTCGACCGCGCCCGCCCTGGTGCGGAGCGGCGGCGACGTGGTCGATCCCGATGGAGCCGTGCTCGGTGAACACGACGGGACGTTCGCGTTCACGATCGGTCAGCGCCGAGGGCTCGGCGTCGCGATCGGCGAACCCGCGTACGTGCTCGACGTCGACGCCACCGCGAACCGCGTCGTGGTGGGACCACAGGTGCTGCTGGCACGACGGGGCTTGGTCGCGGACCGCGCATCGTGGGTCGCGGGTGGGCCGCCCACCGACGGGCCGTTCGAGGCCCAGGTGCGGATCCGGTATCAGGGCGAGGATGCGCCGGCCGTCGTCGAGCCCACCGCCGGCGGTTTCCGCGTGGAGTTCCGTGAACCCCAGCGGGCCGTCGCGCCGGGACAGAGCGCGGTGGTCTACCGGGGCGACGAGGTGCTGGGCGGCGGCCGCATCGTCGAGTCGTTACGCTGAGCGCTTCCGGAGGAAAGGACCACATGACCGACCATCCCAACGCCGCGACCGCCCGAACGGCGCTGAACGCGTTCAACGCCGGCGACATCCCCGCGATGCTCGAGCTGCTCGACGATGCGATCGTGTGGCACGCGCCCGGCACCAGCCGGTTCGGTGGCCAGTTCGAGGGCAAGCAGGCGGTGACGGACCGGTTCCGCCGGATGGCTGAGGCCGGGGTGGTGACCTCCTTCGCGATCCATGACGTGATCGGCAACGACGAGCACGTGGTGGCCCTGGTGCACGTCACGGTGACCGATGCCGACGGCACTCGATACGAGGGACCACAGGTCCAGGTGATGCACGTCCGCGAGGGCAAGGCGACCGAGTTCTGGGGCATGAACCAGGACCAGGCCGCCATGGACGTCGTTCTCGGCTGAGTCCCACCGGGTTCTGCGGCCGTCCCGTCGCTGCCGTCTCGTCCCTCCTGGCCGATACGATGGGCCGGTGAAGCTGCTCCGACGGCGTGCCAAGAGCTTCGAGATCCAGGTCCAGGACATGGTCCTGCACATCACGGCGCCCGAGGACTTCGCGGAGGAATCGCGGGCTGCCGCACTGAGCTTCTGGGAGCAGCTGCAGTCCTACGCGCTCCGCTACCCGGCGTTCCGCGAGTCGAAGCGGCCGCTCGATCGCATCACGGCCGACGCTCCGGACATCGTCAAGGAGATGGTCGCCGCCGCAACCAGCGCCGGGGTGGGGCCCATGTTCACGTTCCGGGGCGCCGTGGTCGATCAGGTGGGGCGGTTCCTCGCCTCGCAGATGCACGAGCTCACCGTGGCCTGTGACGGCGCCTACTTCATCCGGTCGCGCAAGCGGATGAAGCTCGGCGTCAAGCGTCGAGGTGGGGAACCGATCACCGTGGCGATCGACCCCGCCGGGACCGGCGTGGGTGTCTCCACCACGTTGGGCCGTGGGCGAGGCGGGGGAGGTCCCGACGGGCTCGCGGTGATCGCGGGCACGTGCATGCTGGCCGACGCCGCCGCGGCGGGGGTGCAGGCGATGCTGGGCAAGGACGAAGGGTTCCACGCCGCCTTGGCGTACCTGCAGCAGGTGCCGAACGTGGTGGGCGGCGTCGTGGTGGTGGGCGAACGGATCGGGGTCGCCGGCGCCGTGGAGATCGCGGCGTGAGCCCGCGAGCCAAGAAGACCGAGACGGTTCGCGCGCCGGACGAGCGCGCGCGCGCCGAGGCCAAGCTGCGCGTCGAGGAGCTCCGCGCCGAGATCGAGCATCACCGGTACCGCTACCACGTGCTCGACGACCCCGAGGTGGCCGACGCCGAGTACGACGTGTTGATGCGCGAGCTCCGGGCGCTGGAGGACCGGTTCCCCGAGCTGCAGACACCCGACTCACCCACCGTCACCGTGGGAGGAGCCCCCGCCGACCTGTTCGCGCCCGTCACCCATCGTGCGCCGATGCTCTCGCTGGACAACGCCTTCAGCTTCGAGGAGCTCGATGCCTGGGCGGCCAGGGTGGAACGCGGCGTGGGCGATGCCGCCCGGTATGCCTGCGAGCTGAAGATCGACGGGGTCGCCTGCGCCCTCACCTACGAGCGCGGGCGTCTGGTGAAGGCCGCGACCCGGGGTGACGGCCGCATCGGGGAGGACATCACGGCGAACATCCGCACGGTGAAAGGCATCCCTCGCACGCTCACCGTCGAGGACCCGCCCGCGGTGGTCGAGATCCGCGGCGAGATGTACTTCCCGGTGACGGCGTTCGAACAGCTGAACGACCAACTGCTGGAAGCCGGTGGCAGGGCCTTCTCGAACCCGCGGAACGCCGCGGCCGGGTCGCTGCGACAGAAGGACCCGAAGGTCACGGCGTCCCGCCCACTGCGTCTGTGGGTGCATTCCTTCGGCTACGCGGAGGGCATCGCGTTCGATTCGCACCTGGGGTTCCTGGACTGGGCGGGCTCGGCGGGGCTGCCCCTGGCGCCCACCACCGAGGCGCGCGATTCGATCGACGGGGTCAAGGCGTTCCTGCAGCACTGGGAGACGAACCGGCACTCGATCGACTGGGAGATCGACGGCACGGTGGTCAAGGTCGATCAGACCGACCTGCAGCGCGAACTGGGGAACACGAGCCACGCCCCCCGGTGGGCGATCGCCTACAAGTTCCCGCCCGAGGAACGCACCACGTTGCTGAAGTCGATCGACGTACACACGGGACGAACGGGCAAGGTCACACCGTTCGCCGTGCTCGATCCCGTGTTCGTCAGCGGGGTCACGGTCACCTACGCCACGCTGCACAACGAGGACGAGGTCCGCCGAAAGGACGTGCGCAAGGGGGACACCGTGATCGTGCGGCGCGCCGGCGATGTGATCCCCGAGATCGTCGGACCGGTGCTCTCGAAGCGGAAGAAGAGCGCTCGGCGGTGGTCGATGCCGAAGACCTGCACCTCGTGCGGCACGCCGCTGGTGCGCCTCGAAGGCGAGGCCGACTACCGCTGTCCCAACAAGCGTGGGTGCCCCTCCCAGGGCATCGAGTGGTTGTTCCATTTCTCCGGCCGCGGCGCGATGGACATCGAGCACCTGGGCTATATGACGGTGATGCGGCTGCTCGAGGCCGGGCTGATCGAAGACCCCGCGGACATCTACGCGCTCGATGCCGACAAGCTGGGCCGGTTGCCGGGCTTCAAGGACAAGTCGATCACCAACGTGCTGGAGCAGATCGAGCTCTCGAAGGAACGACCGCTGTGGCGGCTGCTGGTGGGCCTCAACATCCGGCACGTGGGCTCGCACGTGGCGCAGGTGCTCGCGCGCGCATTCGGTTCGATCGATGCCCTGGCCGAGGCCACCGCCGACCAGATCGACGACGTGCCCGAGATCGGGCCCGAGATCGCGGCCACGGTGGCCGAGTGGTTCTCCGAGGACGAGAACCTGGCATTGATCGAGAAGCTCCGCGCCGCGGGCGTGAGCCTGGCCGACCAGCGATCGGGAGAGGACGGCCCCAGGCCGCTCGAAGGGCTCTCGATCGTGCTGACCGGGGGGATGGGGGAGATCACGCGCGAGGAGGCCACCGAACTGGCGCAGGCCGCGGGCGCTCGGGTCGCCTCGAGCGTCTCGAAGAAGACCTCGTTCGTGGTCGCCGGCGAGAACCCGGGCTCCAAGCTCGCGAAGGCTGAAGGGCTCGGGGTCGAGGTGATCGATGAACCCGAGTTCCTCCGTCGTCTGGGGCGCTAGGCCGTTCCAAGCTCCGGGCTCCGTGGGCAAGGCGGTTCGGCTGTTGCTCGTGATCGAGGCGATCCTGGGGGTGGTCTCGTCCGTCGCGACCTTCATCGCCTCGCGTGGCGACACGTTCATGCGGTTCCCAGGGATCGTTCCGGGCATCCGGCAGCGCATATCGCCGTTCGGGTTCTATCCACAGCCGATGGGCACGGTGGTGTGGATCGCCTCGCTGGTCTCGACCGGCACGGTGATCTGTTGGCTGATCTGGCAGCACCGTGCGAGGCGAACGTGTGGGCCATCCCGTCGCCGGTCAAGCCCGACATCACCCCGGGTTGGGCCGTGGGTTGGTGGTTCGTGCCGGTGGCGAACCTGGTGATGCCGTTCCTCGCCGTTCGGGAACTCTCCCGGCGCTCGGCCGACGCGACCGGCTCGCAGCGGTCCGCGCTGATCCTGTGGACGTGGTGGCTGTGTTGGGTCGGTGCGTTGGTGATCGCGGCGATCGGTTCGGTCTCGACTCTGGGAGCCTTCTTCTCCCGGTTCGCGGACGCGATCGACGCTTCCACCGGCGCGGTCGAGGCCATCGTGGTTCCCATGGATGCCGTGCGGACGGGGGTGCAACTGCTTGCCTTCGGCTATCTCGTCCGTGCGGTTGCGGCCTGCCTCGCCTACGCGGTGGTGACCGGCATCGAGCGCGACCAGACCGTGATCGCGAACGCACCACCCGTGATCCCGGCTCGTCCCGACGTCGTGCTGAGTTCCTGACGAAGGTTGGTCGAAACGCCGATGCCGGCAGCGTAGGGTTTCGCCATGCAGACACCGGCGCGTGGCAAACCGGTCGGGGTCCTGACGTACTGGGTCGTGGCCTTCCTGGCGCTCTCCGCCGTGGTCTTGGCACTCGGTGTGGTGTCGCTCTTGATCGAGCGTTCGCTGGTGCTGGATTCGATCGCCGGGCGTCCGGTCTCCTTCGACGAGGCGACCGCGAGCAACGACCGCGTGGACGCGATCGGGAGCTGGACGGTGGTCGTGTTCCTCGTCACGGGCGTGCTGTGGCTGATCTGGCAGCACCGTGCCCACAGCAACCTCCGGTCGTTGGGGCGTATCGGCTTGACGTACACACCCGGATGGGCCGTGGGGTGGTGGTTCATCCCGTTCGCGAGTCTCTGGAAGCCCCTGGGCGCGATGTCGGAACTGTGGAAGGCGAGCGCGCCCGTCCACGATCCAGACGCGTGGCGAGCGCCGAGGGCCTGGTGGCTACTCGGCGTGTGGTGGGCTTGCTGGATCGGCGGCAACCTCCTGGACTTCGTGGTGGTCCCGCTACGCGACCCGACCGACCTCGGTTCCGTGGCGTCGAGCGATCTCATCGCGGTGGGCTCGCATCTCGTGGAGATCGCCGCCGCCGTCTTCGCGATCATGATCCTGCGGGACATCCTGAGCCGTCAGCGGGCACTCGCGGCGCTGTGGGGCGCAGCGCCGTTGCCCCCGCCCCTGCCCGGCGTCGTGGTGGCGCCTCCCACGCCGCCGCCACCTCCGATGCCCCCGCTGCCCTGACGTCGTCTGAACGTCGCCCGCTAGACTGCCCGCCATGGCGGTAGAGATCGACATCGACCACGTCGCACGCCTCGCCCGGCTGGATCTGACCGAGGACGAGAAGACCGAGTTGCGCGCGCAGCTCGGGGTCATCCTCGGGCACGCCGCAGCCGTGGGCGAGGTGGCGGCCGACGACGTGCCGCCCACCGCCTCAGCGATCCCTCGCGCGAACGTCTTCCGTGAGGACACGCCGGAGCCGTCCATCCCGCATGAAGCAGCGCTCGCCAACGCCCCGGCCCAGGCCGACGGCCGGTTCATGGTGCCGAAGATCGCGGAGACCGGCTCGTGAGCGAGCGCGAGCTCTGCGATCGCACCGGGACCGAGCTCTCGGCCCAACTCCGTGCCGGCGAGATCAGCGCGGTGGAACTCACCGATTCCAGCCTGGCCCGCCTCGAAGCGGTCAACGATCAACTGGGTGCGTTCCTCTCCGTGACCACCGAGGTGGCTCGCGAACGCGCGGCCGAGCTCGACACCTACCTTGCCACCGGCGCGCCGCAGTCGGGCGTGGCCGGTATCCCCACCGCGCTCAAGGATGTGCTCACCACCAAGGGGATCCGGACGACGTGTGCTTCGAAGATCCTGGAGCACTATGTGCCGCCGTACGACTGCACCGCGTGGACGCGGCTGTCGGGTGCCGGCGGCGTGCTGGTGGGCAAGACCAACTGCGACGAGTTCGCGATGGGCTCGTCCAACGAGAACTCCGCGTACGGGGTCGTGCACAACCCCTGGAACCTGGACACCGTGCCGGGTGGATCGAGCGGTGGCAGCGCGGCTGCGGTGGCCGCCGGCGCCGCGGTATGGGCCCTGGGCACCGACACCGGCGGCTCGGTGCGTCAGCCGGCGTCGCTCACCGGAGTCGTGGGGCTCAAGCCCACCTATGGACTGATCAGCCGCTACGGGTTGGTGGCGTTCGCTTCGTCGCTGGACACCGTGGGCACGTTCACGCGGAGCGTGCCCGACGCCGCGACCCTGCTCGGCGTCCTCGCCGGCAAGGACCATCGCGACGCCACCAGCCTCGACGTCGAGTTGCCTGACTATCACGAGCAGCTCGGCCAAGGCGTGGAAGGGCTTCGGATCGGCGTCCTCGCGGATGCGTTCGGCGAAGGTGTCGAGCCCGACGTCGCCGCCTCGGTGCGCTCCGCGGTCGACCGGCTCGCCGGCCTGGGCGCCCAGGTGGGGGAGGCGACCCTTCCCCACGCCGGCTATGCGCTGAGCGCGTACTACCTGATCGCGCCGAGCGAGGCGTCCTCGAACCTGGCCCGCTACGACGGGGTGCGCTACGGCCTGCGCGTGGACGGCGGCGACTCGATCGAGATGATGTTCCGTACGCGGGGCGCCGGGTTCGGCCCCGAGGTGAAGCGCCGCATCATGCTCGGCACGTATGCCTTGAGCGCCGGCTACTACGACGCGTATTACGGCCAGGCACAGAAGGTGCGCACGCTGATCATCCGCGACTACGAAGCCGCGTTCGCCGGCTTCGACGTGTTGGTCTCGCCCACGTCGCCCACCACCGCGTTCCCGATAGGAGCGAAGGTGGACGACCCCATGGCGATGTACCTGAACGACATCTTCACGATCCCGGCGAACCTGGCGGGCGTGCCCGCGATCAGCGTGCCGTGCGGTCTGGACTCAACCGGGCTCCCGATCGGTCTCCAGTTCACCGCTCCCGTCCTCGGTGAGCAGACGCTGCTCCGGGCGGCCGCCGCCCTCGAGCGGGAGCTCGCCCTCGACCTGCGTCCGCCCCTCGTCGCCGGCGTCTGAGCCCTCGGCCATCTCGCGCGCGACGCCCGCAGCCGGGTTGCCCGCGTCCTCGATCCGGCGAGCCGCAGCGCCCGACGACACGATCAATGCGACGGACGCCAGCACGATGGCGCCGCTGATGAACAGCCGGGCCGTCAGGTCCTCGTCGAGCACGAACCATCCCAAGGTGACGGCGACGATCGGGTTCACGTACGCGTAGGTGGAGACGAGCGACGTGCGTACGTTCCGCAGCAGCCACAGGTAGGCGCTGAACCCGACGAAGGATCCGGCGACGATCAGCCATGCGAGCCCGAGCCAGGACGACGATGAGATCGCGCTCAGGTTGAAGTCGGCGGCTTCCCCGGCGACGAGCGCGACCAGCAGGATGACCCCGCCGCCGACCAGTTGCTGCATGCCGCTGCCGAGCAGCGGAGCCTTCGGCAGCGGAGCCGTGCGCGCGTAGAGGGATCCGACGGTCCAGCACAGCGTGGCCGCCACCGCGACCAGCATGCCGCCGACCGGCACCCCGTTGCCGGCGCTCCCGCTCACCAGCAGCGCGGCACCGGTGAACCCCCCGATCAGCCCCACGACCACCTTCCAGCCGAGCGGCGCGGCCCGGAACACCACGCGGTCGAAGAACGCGAGCCACAGCGGGATCAACGCGATGATCAGCGACACGATGCTCGTTGGGGTGCCCATGTTCTCCGACACCGCCACGAGGGCGTTGCCGCCGAGCAGCAGGAAGATGCCTACGATGCCGGCGGCGCGCCACTGCTTCGGGGTCGTGCGCTCGTGCGTGCGCATCGAGGTCCACGCGAACAGCACCGTCCCCGCGAACAGGAACCGAGCCGCGGCACCCAGCAAGGTCGGCACCGTTTCGTTGACCTTCTCGATGCCGAGGTAGGTGGTGCCCCAGACGAAATAGAGGGCGCCCAGGATCGTCCAGATCTTGGCCGTGGAGGGCCGGGGGGTATCGGGCATCGAGCCAGGATAGCCGCGGCGAGGCGATCACCCGGCTGAAGGTTCCTCGCTTCCTGGTGCTGCCTCCTCGCGGAGTGATGCCTCGTAGGCATCGAGCGCCCTCTTGTATTGGCGTCGCTTCGTCTCCGGGATGATCTGGAGGAACACCACCACGACGACACCGGTCCACAGTGCCCAACCGAACGTGTAGAGCAGGTCGCCAACCAGTCCAACGGGCTCCGTTGGCGTCGACGCCTTGATCAGGTACCCGCCGACGTATGCGGCCAAGCCGACCGCCAAGCCGAGCCAGAGGATCCAGTAGACGGGTCGCTGACCGAGCGCGGTCTGCCGCACCTCTGTCAGGTTCTGGCCCATGCCACGAGTTCCCGGCGTTCCTCCTGCCCGAGATCACCCAACCGATCTTGTCCTCGAGCGCGATCCTGGTCATCGAACCCGCGCGGAGCGTCCGTTGCTCCTGATCCTCCAGTCATGGTCGAACTCCCTTCGATCGACAGAGTCAGGGCGATCCACGCCAGCAATCGAACCACGGAAGACCTGAGATAGCGTTGTCCTGATGTCGGCGCAGGAACAGGAGGACAGGTGAAGGTCGAGCAGCTGTATCGGATCCGGTTCACGTATCCCGAGAGCTGGAAGGTCGAGCTCGAGGGCGGCTGGGAACAGCACCTGTACCTCGCCGAGGGTCGTTGTGAGGGATCGATCAGCGGCCGCTTCCGAGGCGTGAATTTCCCCCGCCGCCAGGGAGTTGATGGCTCGTTCCGGCCTGACCTCCGTGCCGTGATCGAGACCGACGACGGGGGCGTGATCATGTTCGAGTGGCATGGGTACGGGCGTGCCTACCCCAAGGGACACCGGCAGATCGTCGGCGCGGTCTTCCATCTCAGCGACGCTGAGCCGTATCGGCGCCTCAACGATGCCGTGTGCGTATGTGTCGGCGAGGTGCGCGCGCCGGCCGACCCGGATCAAGCGGAGCCCGACCTCGTGATCGACGTTGCCGAGCTGATCTGGGAGCCGATCGCCGACTGACGCTCTGGACCGGAGCGCTGATGAAGAGGCGACCGTTGGGGAGGGCCGCTAGGCTAGGCGCCTCATGACCGAGGTCGAAGCCGTCATCGGGCTCGAGTGCCACGTCGAGCTCAACACGCAGACGAAGATGTTCTGCGGCTGCCGTGCCGAGTTCGGCGCGCCGCCCAACACGAACGTGTGCCCGGTCTGCTTGGGCCATCCCGGTTCGTTGCCGGCGCCCAACCGGGAGGCGATCCGTCGCATCATCCTGATCGGCCTGGCCGTCGGCAGCGAGATCGCGCCGCACTCGCTGTTCCACCGGAAGAACTACTTCTATCCGGACATGCCGAAGAACTATCAGATCAGCCAGTACGACCTGCCGATCTGCGTGGGGGGACACCTCGATGTCGACCTGCCCGACGGCACCACCAGCCGCATCGGCATCACGCGCGTGCACATGGAAGAGGACACCGGCAAGACCGTGCACGCGAGCGCCACGGGCCGCATCCACGAGGCCGACGCTGCGCTGATCGACTTCAACCGTGCGGGCGTGCCCCTGGTCGAGTGCGTGAGTGAACCCGACATCCGCTCGCCCGAGGAGGCGGCCGCCTACCTCCGTGAACTGCGCGCCACGTTGGAATCGCTCGATGTGAGCGACGTGCGCATGGAGGAAGGCTCACTCCGCTGCGACGCCAACATCTCGATGCGACCGGTGGGTACCGAAGCGTTCGGCACGAAGGTCGAGATCAAGAACATGAACTCGATCCGTTCCCTGGAGCGTGCGCTCCATTTCGAGATCGAGCGGCAGACCAAGGCGCTCGAGGCCGGCGAGGCGATCGCGCAGGAGACCCGCCACTGGGACGAGGACTCGGGCTCCACCAAGTCGATGCGTTCGAAAGAAGAGGCGTTCGACTATCGGTACTTCCCCGAACCCGACATCCCGGCGCTGGAGCCCAGCGAGGAGTGGATCGCCGAGATCCGGTCGCGCCTGCCCGAACTGCCGCGAGCCCGCCGTGCCCGCTACGAGACCGACCACGGGCTCAAGCCCGACGTGGCGCGCGTGCTGGTCGGTGACCGCGCATCCTCGGCGCTGTTCGACGAGACCGTGACGCTGGGTGCCGATCCCAAGGCGGCGGCCAACTGGATCACGCAGGACCTGGCGGGTTCGCTCAACAAGCTCGATGTCGATCCCGCCGTATCGCCGGTCACGGCGCAGCACATCGCCGACCTCATCGCCCTGGTCGCCGACGACACGGTCAGCGGGGCCGGCGCCAAGCAGGCTCTCGAGGAGGCGGTCGCCACCGGTGATCCCATCGCCGAGATCGTCGAGCGCAAGGGGCTCACCCAGGTCTCAGACAGCGGCGCGCTCGGGGCGATCGCCGACGAGGTCCTGGCCGAGAACCCCGAGGTCGTGGAACAGTTCCGCGGGGGCAAGGAGGCCGTGCTCGGGTTCCTGGTGGGCCAGGTCATGAAGAAGTCGGCGGGCTCGGCCAACCCGAAGCTCGCGAAGGAACTCCTGCTCGAACGGCTCTCCGGGTAGGAACACGGGACCGGTGCACACCCCACCGGAGCGTCCACAGCGGGTGCCCTTCTGGCAACTGGTGCTGTACGGCGCCTCGAGCCTGTTCCGCGGTGCCGTCCATCCCTTCCAGCGGATGTGGCGCTCCAGCGATCCGCTCGACACCTACGCGCTGTGCCATTTCACGTCGGTGATGGGCGACGCGATGCTGGCGGTTGCCCTGGCCGACTCGGTGTTCTTCTCGCTGCCGGTGGGTGAGGCGAAGCTCAAGGTTGCCGCCTACCTCGCGCTGACGATGTTGCCCTTGGCGCTGGCGGGACCACTGCTGGTGCCGATGTTGGACAAAGCAGGGCCGCGTCGCGCGATCTCGTTCGGGGCGGCCGCCGGTCGCGCCGCCGTGGCGATCTATGCGGCCCCTCGGTTCGGCTCGGTCCTCTTGTTCCCGAGTGCGTTGATCCTGCTCGTGCTGTCGAAGGTGCACGCGATCACGAAGAACGGCCTCACGATGGCCTACGCCCCTCACGAAGAAGGGCTGATGCGGGCGAACGCCCGCCTGGGGCGCCTGGCCGCGATCGGCGCCGTGATCGCCGCGCCCATCGCGTTCGTGTTCCTGAAGGTCTGGGGGTCGGCGGGTCCGATCTACCTGGCCGCCGTCGTCTACGCCGGTTCCGCCCTGTTGAACCTGCGGCTGCCCCACCCGGCTCGCACCGGCCAGGCTCCCAGCGACGTTGGACCGCGTGGACGCATCCCGGATCTCGCGGCGCCCGCGGTCGGCGCGGTCGGCCTGCGCGCGGCGAGCGGATTCCTGCTCTTCCTGCTGGCGTTCTCCCTGCGGGAAGGTGGCGCGCCCGCGTACTGGTTCGCGGTGCTGGCCGCCGGAGGCATCGTGGGCACGTTCGTCGCCGACGTCGTGGCTCCACGGGTCCCCACCACCACGCGGGAGGAAGCGGTGGTGATCGCGTGCGTGAGCGCCGCGTGCATCGGCGCCCTGCTGGCGTTCGAGATCTTCGGGTTGCCGTTGCTCACGATCTACGCGTTCGTGGCGGGCGCCGCCACCGAGTTCGGGCGGCTCGCGTTCCAGAGCCTGATGCAGCGCCACGCTCCCGCGGGGGCGCAGGGGCGGGTGTTCGTTCGCTACGAGGTGCTGTTCCAACTGGCGTGGGTGGCCGGGGCCTTCATCCCGGCGCTCCTGCCGATCGACTTCCGGCAGGGGATCTTGATCCTGGCGGCCTTCTACGCCCTGCTGGCGATCGGGTCCTGGTATCGCGCGCGGTTGCGGGCCAGGGAACGTCGGTCGGGCGAGGAGACGCCCGGTTACTGAGCCGGCGTAAGCTGATGCCCTGCGTCCGAGACCGGGCGCCGCGGACACAGGAGGTTGGACACGTGGGGGAGTGGATCACGGTCGGCTCGGCCGATGAGGTGCCCGAGGGTGAGGCCACGCCGTTCGCCGTCGGCGATGCGGAGATCGCCGTGGCGCGATCGAACGGCACCCTGTATGCCTTCAGCGACATCTGCACGCATCGTGGCTGCAACCTCGCGAACGGCGGCGAGGTCGAGGGCTCAACGATCGAGTGCGAGTGTCACGGCAGCATCTTCGACATGGGAACCGGCGCCGTGATCCAGGGCCCGGCGACCGAGCCCATCGCGACCTACGGGGTCGCCGAGGACGGCGGACAGTTGAAGGTCGAAGCGTAGGGGGAGCGTGACCACCGACCGGACGTTCGTCATCGTCGGAGCCTCGCTGGCCGGGGCCACCGCGGCGGCCACGCTGCGCAGCGAGGGGTTCGACGGGCGGATCGCCCTGATCGGCGCCGAGCCGCTGGCTCCCTACGAACGTCCACCGCTGTCGAAGGAGTACCTGCGCGGCGAGCAGCCGCTCGAGGACGCCTTCGTGCGACCGCCCGAGTGGTACGCCGAGCAGGAGATCGACGCCAGGTTCGGCACGCGCGCCGTCCAGATCGATGTGCGAGAACGCGAGGTCGTCCTCGCGGGCGGCGAGCGCATCGGCTTCGATCGGCTACTGATGGCCACCGGGAGCCGCAACCGGAGCCTGGATGCGCCGGGCGCCGGGCTCCCCGGGGTGTTCGATCTTCGCCATGCTGACGATGCCGATCGCATCAAAGAGGCGGTCGGTCAGGGCGCGCGGGTCGTCTGCGTCGGGATGGGGTTCATCGGCGCCGAGGTCGCGGCCTCGCTCCGGATGCTCGGCAACGACGTAACGGTCGTGGAGATCTTCGAGACCACCCTGTATCGGATCCTGGGACCCGCCATCGGCCGGGTCCTGGAGGCGGTGCATCGCGATCACGGGGTGAAGATGCTGTTCAACGAGGCAGTGGCCAGTTTCGAAGGCGACGGCCGGCTCGAAGCGGTGGTGACCAGCGGCGGTCGTCGCATCGACGCCGATGTCGCGATCGTCGGGGTGGGCACCGAGCCCGCGGTGGAGCTCATGGCCGGAACCGGTCTGGACCAGGGCGGCGGCATCCCGGTCGGGCCGACGCTCGAGACCGAGGTGCGCGGGGTCTATGCGGCGGGCGACGTGGCGCGGCAGGAGCACCCGCTCTTCGGTCCCATCCGCGTCGAGCATTACGACAACGCGATCAAGATGGGCGAAACGGCCGCTCGGAACATGCTCGGGGCCGAGACCGTGTTCGGCGATCCGCACTGGTTCTGGTCGGACCAGTACGAGTCTCAGGTCCAGACCGCGGGGATCGCGCCCACGTGGGATTGGATGGTCGTGCGAGGGTCGCTGGAAGCGCGCTCCTTCTGTGCGTTCCTGCTCGACGGTGACGGTGTGTTGCGGTCGACGGTCAGTCTTGATTGGAAGCGGGACGTCCGCCGGTCGTTCGGGTTGATCGCCGCGCAGGTGGCCCCCGACCCGACCGCGCTGGAAGACCCCGACGTCGACCTGCGGACGCTGGTGCCCTGATGCACATCTCGGGACCGGCGCTAGGTCATCCCACCTGAGATCTCGATCTGCAACGCCGCATCCGTGAGACGCGGCGAGACCGGATGGCCAAGGCCCTCCGCAAGGGCCAAGGCCGCAGGAGGTTGGTCGATCGTGTGCTGGGCCGGGAGCCCGGCGACCAGCCGCTGCCGGTCGACCTCGATCCCGACGCGTTCACCGACCGCGGGGACGACGTCTGGAAGTCCCTGCGTTTCTAGCTTCTGGCCGACGACGAGTCTGAGGCAGACTAGTCGGTGGTGAGGTGGCCGGCCAGTTCCTCGGGGGAGCCCGACGCTTCGATCTGGCCGTCCCGGAACAGGACGACACGGTTCGCATAGCGCAGGGCCTCCGGGTTGTGCGTGGCGGCCAACACCGCCCCACCGCGCCCGATCACGTCCCAGAGCGCCTCCAGGATCAGGTCGGCGTTCTCGGTGTCGACCTCTGCGATGGGTTCGTCGGCGAGGACGACCTCCGGCTCGGCGATCAGCGCGCGCGCCACCGCCACGCGCTGTTGCTGGCCCGCGCTCAGCTCGAACGTCCGGTTGTCGACCCGGTCCGTGAGGCCCAGACGATCGAGCCAGCCCACCGCGCGTTCGCGCGCCTCGCCCAGGTCGACACCGTTCACTCGCAGGGGCAGCTCGACGTTCTCGACGGCTGAGAGCGTGGGCAGCAGCCCGAACGACTGGAACACCACGCCCATGCCGGTCTGACGCAACGCGATCCGCTCGGCGCGGGACATCGCCGTGATGGGCTCGCCCTTGAACCGCACCTCACCCTCATCGGGGGCATCGAGCCCGGACAGCGCCCCGATGAACGTGGTCTTGCCCGAGCCACTCGGCCCCATCAGCGCCACGAAGTCCTGCGAAGCCAGCGACAGCGACGCGCCGCGCACCGCGAGCACCCCCTGGGCGCCCGGATAGGAGCGAACGACGTCGATGCCTTCCAGGAGCGGGGCACCACCCTCGGCCACTAGCGCGGGCTCCACGGCATCCGGCACGGGCGTCGCGTCGCCGACACCAACGTCGTCTCCTCGGGCTCCTGGGCCCCACACGTTCCGCAGGTCGTCGCGATCAGGCATGGCCGGTCTCGCTCCTTCGCCGCAGATGGATCTCGTCGGGCCCGACCTCCGCCTCGAGCTCGACCCCGCCCAGCGCGGCGATCGCGTCCTCGGGCAGCTTGACGCGACCGTCCTCGCCGATCGGGTCCACCGCGAGCCCTTCGTGCAGCACCCGTCCGTCCCGGACGCGGATCCGCCGCGAGGCCGCACGCGCCGCAGCCAGGTCGTGGGTCACCATCACGATCGTGGTGCCGAACTCCTGGTTCACCGCGCGGAAGGCCTCCAGCACCCGTGCCGAACTCTCGGAGTCGAGCTCAGCGGTGGGTTCGTCGGCCAGCAGGATCGTGGGGGTGTTTGCCAGTGCCACGGCGATCGCGACGCGCTGCTGTTCACCGCCCGACAGCATGCCCGGCCGGTGCTTGGATCGGTCCTTCAGCCCGACCAGCGCCAGCAACTCTTCCACGTCGCGCTGCCGCGAGCGCTCGGCGCTGCGGTGCACGGTGCCGGGGAGCCGCACGTTCTCGCGCACGTTCAGGTACGGCACCAGGTTGCGCGCGGTTCCCTGCCACACGAACCCGATGCGCTCGCCCCGGTACTGGGTGAGCGCATCGTCGTCGAGCTGACCCAGGTCCTGGCCGTCGACGATCACCTCGCCCGCGGAGGCGCGATCGAGGCCGCCCACCATGTTCAGGATCGTGGACTTGCCGGCGCCGCTCGGCCCCACGACGGCCAGGAACTCGCCCTGGGCGATGTCGAAGTCGACGCCCCCGAGCGCCACCACCCCGGTGTCGGCCACCCGATACACCTTGTACACGTGCCGGAACCGGATCAGGGCATCACGCTCCGCTGGGGAGAACACGTCGGGACTCACCATGGTCATTCGGCCTCACCTCGCAGCACGCCCGTCACCGAAGAGCGCATCAGGAACCGCATCGCGGCGGCCAGCGAGATCGCCGCTGCGACCACGATCGCCACCACCGCCACCCCGAGTGCCGCCCAGTCGATCACCAGCACCGGGACGGGGTAGGGCACCCCGAGGCTCGTGCCGACATAGGGCATCATCAGTCGAAGGAGGAAATACCCGATCGCGATGCCGGCCACCAGCGCGAACCCCAGCAACCCCACCTGTTCCAGGATCAGCGCACGGCGGATATGTCCCGCCCGTGTGCCCATGGCCCGCAACGCGGCGAACTCGTAGTCGCGCCGACGCATCGTGAAGTACAACCCCGCCGCCACGCCGATCACCACCAGCCCGACGCCGGCCAGCGCGGCGGTGAAGTTCATCCCGACGGCGAGCGATTGCGGCAGCTGCGCCAGGAGCCCTTCGATCGGGGCGGTGGCCTGGACGAGACCTGGGACGAAGCCCGCGGCCTCCAAGGTCTGCGAAGGATCCTCCGGCGTGTTGGCCCACACCTCGTCCAACGTGAGCCCGGCCTCCGGGATCGCGAACTGACGTTCCAGGATCGCGGGCGCGGACACGACGACGAAGGGTGCGTTGGGCACGAGGCTGGGGAACTGGTTGGCGGAGGCGAACGGGTGGACCGTCGTGCTCTGACCTGCCACGCCCACGTCGAAGGGGGTGTTCACGGGCGAGCCCCAGTTCTCCGAGATCATGGCCGGCAGGTCGGGCGGTGCCGGCCAGATCCCGCCGATCACGTTCCCGGCTCCCGGGCTCATCGTGTAGATGGTGGGGCCGCCGTCACCATCGGGTTTGAGGGTTCCCTGGCTGCTGCGCCAGGTGATCGGTTCCCAGGCCTCGATCGAGAGCGGCTGGCCCGCCATCTCGACCGAACGGAACCCGATCTTCAGCTCCGGAGGCAGCTCGGTCCCGGTGTCGACGTGGAACGTGATCGAGGCGAGGCGTCCGACGTCGAGATCCAGGTCGTAGGAGCCTGAGCCCTCCTCCAAGCGAGCCTCCACGGTGCGCACCTGGTTGGCCTCGTCGAACTCCGTGGCTTGAACCAGCATGCCTTGAGGCAGCACGGGGACGTCGAGGGCGAGCGTCAGGGTTCCCGCGTCGATCGGCAGCCCGAGCGGATCGGTGGCCAGGCCTTCAACGATGTCGTCGAGCGACGTCGAGGAGAAGTCCGATCGCCACCAGCCGCCCTCCTCGTAGGTGGCGGGATCGATGCCCAGCACGGTTGGCGGCAGCGAGAAGCTCCCGTCGGAGAACGTCGGTTCGGTCCGCACCACGGCGGTGGATCGCTCGGGCAGGTCGCTCATCGCCGCGAGGACCTGTTCGGGCGGACTCACCTGCACGTTCCAGTCGGCGCCGACCTGCGTGTGCGCGGCATCGGCGTGGTTGCGCAGCACGATCGCCCGGTAGGAGGTCGAGACCACCAGCAGCCCCATCGCCAGCAGCAGCAGGAGCGCCGCGGCGAACCCGGTGCCCGGAGAACGCCCCACCCGCCGACCCGCCAGGTACGCGGACACCTTGCGCGTCCGTCCGATCCGTCCGTCGAGCCGTCGGAGCACGAACAGCAGCAGGCGCAGAGCCAGGAACGAGATGCCGAACAACAGCAGGGTGGGGGCCGCCAGGACCAGCGGATCGATCGTGCCTCCGCCCGGTGTCACCTCGGTGCCGCCCCGCAACTGGAGGTAGGCGAAGATCCCAAGGGGCAGGACGAACAGCTCCACGGGCACCCGTGCGAGCAGCGGCCGGTCCTCGCGTGAGGCCGCCCGCCGCTCCTCCAACACGGTGCGTTTCACCAACGGGTAGGAGAGCCCGAACAAGATCGCGGCCCCGGCGGCCGCCGCCAGCAGGCCGAGCAGCTCGGCTCCGGCATTGAGATGGACGGGGAACACCACCCCGGGAAGCTGCTTGCCGTTCGAGCGACCGGCGAGCTTCGCCAGCACCAGCCCCAAGAGCAGGCCCAGCGGGTAGGCCACGACGGCGTACGTGAGCGCCTGCAGGCCTTGTGCGGTCAGTAACGTCCGTTTCGTGAACCCTCGGCTGTGCAGCACGGCGAGCTCGAACGACTGGCGGGTCAGTGCCAGCGCTCCCACCCCCGCCAGCACGGCCAGCGTGACCGCGCCGATCTGGATCACCACGAGCAGGATGGGGATCCGAAGGTTCTGCACGCGCTGGTCCACGATGCCGAACAGCGTGTCGAGCCCGGTGGTGAGGCGAACCGTGGTCATGCCCGGCTGCTCGCTCATGGCATCTTCGGCTTCGAGCAGCTGGCCGGGAACCGCACGCGCCTCGTCGTACGTGAGATCGCCGACGGCGAGGTAGGCGTCCCAGACGAACTCGCTCGTCAGCCCCAGCTTCGTGGCGGCCTCGAGGTAGGACGCGCGGTCCATGAGCAGCGGCGGGGGGTCGGTGGCGTCCGGGCCTGGGAACGGGCTGCGCGAGCCGAACCAGAACGGATCCTCTCGGTCGGGGGAACCGTACGTCCCGCTCAGCGTCAGCGTCACCGTCTCGTCGTTGGGACCCACGATCGTGACCGGGTCGCCAAGCTGCAGGCCCGCGGTCTGCGCGGTACTCGACGGCATGGCGATCTCATCGGCGGAGGGAGCCTCTCCGCGGATCTGCAGATGCTCGGCTGCGCCCTCGCGGAAGAACACCGGGAGGGACGGTCCCTCGGTGTCGCCGAGACGCACCGTGGACAGACCCTGCGAGACGATCGTGGTGGTGGGAACGCCGGTGAGCGCCCCATCCACCGCCGCGTCGGCGTTCGCCCAGTCGAAGTCCTCGTCACCGAACACCTGGTAGCGCGCATTGGCCACGGTCACGCCAGCGGCGCTGAGCGTAGAGGAGAAGATGGCCTCCCGGGCAGCGTTCGCGTAGATGGGACCGGCGACGAGGACACCGACACTGAACGCCAGCGTGACGATGACCGCCAGGCCCAGCAGGCGCTGAGCCGCGAACCGCTTGAGCAGGAATCGAAGGGTCGCCATGGATGGGGTCGGCGCCCCTGGCGAAGCGCCCACAGGATGATACGGACCTGCGGTTCCTTGCCGTCGCCGTCCTTGCGGAATCCTGCCGTCGACGCATTGGTAGGCTGACGGTTCCGACGTCGTTCGAGGAGTGATCCATCGCGATGGACAGGCCCGAGATCATCCTGGCCCCCGGTCCGACCCCGATCCCGCCCGAGGTGCTGCTGGCGCAGGGCAGCCCGCTCGTCTATCACCGCGGGCCCGGTTTCGGGAACCTGATGCGCGACGTCACCACACGGTTGAAGGAGCTCTACAAGACCGAGACGGCCGACGTACTGGTCATGACCGCCAGCGGCACGGGCGGGCTCGAGTCCGCGGTCGCCAACTGCTTCAGCCCGGGGGATGAGGTCCTGGTGCCCCTGGCCGGCTTCTTCTCCGAGCGGTTCAAGAAGCTCGCCGAGACCTACGGGCTCACCGTGCGCACCGTTCAGTACGAGTGGGGCACGAAGATCCGCCCCGACGACGTGGCGGCCGCGCTGGCCGAGCACCCCGTGAAGGCCGTGCTGCTCACCCAGTCCGAAACCTCCACCGGGGTGATCCAACCGATCGAGCACCTCGCGAAGGTCGCCAACGACGCGGGCGCCCTGGTGATCGTCGACGCGGTGTCCTCGCTCGGCGCCGTGCCGTTCGAGTTCGACGCGTGGGGGATCGATGTCGCGGTGGGCGGCAGCCAGAAGGCCCTGAGCGCCTCGCCGGGTATCGCCTTCTGCGCGATCAGCGAGCGTGCGTGGGAGGCGTCGCGTTCCGCGACGAACCCGCGCTTCTACTTCGACTGGGCCACCTACAAGCGGTTCGCCGACCTGCCGCACCCCGAGAACCCCTGGACGCCGGCGATCAGCGTGATGCAGGGGCTCCAGGCGGCCCTGGCGCTGTACTTCCAGGACGGCATCGAGGCGGCGATGATTCGACATCAGATGCTGTCGCGCGCGGTGAAGGAGGGCGCGAAGGCGCTCGGCCTGGACCTGTTCGGCGAAGGCCTCGAGGACAACTGGACCGTCACCGCGATCCGCGCGCCCGAGAACATCGACGCCGACACGATCAGCGACACGATCCGCGCCGACCACGGGTGCGTCCTGGCGCCGGGTCAGGGGCCGCTGAAGGGCAAGGTCTTCCGCATCGGGCATTTCGGCTACTTCTCCGAGCTCGACATCATCCGCGGGCTCGCAGCCTTGGAGATGACCTTGGAGACGCTCGGCCACCCCGTGAAGCGGGGCGCTGCGGTGGCGGCCGCCGAGACCGTCTTCATGGAGTCGCGCGCCTCGTGAGGGTCCTCGTCACCGAGCAGCTCTCCGAGCAAGGGCTGGAGCTGCTCCGCAAGGACTTCCAGGTGGACGTCCGCACCGAGCTCGCCGGCGGCGACCTCGCGACCGAGATCGCGCCCTACGACGCGCTCATCATCCGCAGCGCCACGCAGGTCAGCGACGAGGTGCTCGCCGCCGCGCCACAGCTGAAGGTGGTGGCGCGCGCCGGGATCGGTCTGGACAACGTCGACGTCGAGGCCGCCACGCGCCGCGGCGTCATGGTGGTCAACGCGCCGCAGTCCAACATCATCAGCGCCGCCGAGCAGGCGATGGCCCTGCTCCTGGCGCAGGCTCGCAACACCCCACAGGCCAACGCCGCCTTGAAACAGGGCGCCTGGGAGCGCTCGAAGTGGGAGGGCGTGGAGCTCGCCGGCAAGACGATCGGCCTCGTCGGGCTGGGACGGGTGGGCGCGTTGGTGGCCCAGCGTGCCGCCGGGTTCGGCATGCGCGTCATCGCGTTCGATCCCTACGTCAGCGCCGAGCGTGCGAAGGAGATGGGCGTCGACGCGATGCCCTCGCTCGAGTCGCTCTTGGTCCAGGCCGACTTCGTGTCGATCCATCTGCCGAGAACCCCCGAGACCGAAGGGCTGCTGGGGGAGCATGAACTCGGGCTGATGAAGCAGGGTGCTCGCCTGGTGAATACGGCGCGAGGCGGCATCGTCGATGAAGACGCCCTGGCCAAGGCGATCGAGAGCGGACATCTGGGTGGTGCGGCGCTCGACGTGTTCGCGAACGAGCCCACCACCGACTCGCCGCTCTTCGCGTTGGACAGCGTGGTGGTGACGCCGCACCTCGGCGCCTCGACCAAGGAAGCGCAGGACAAGGCCGGCACCACCGTGGCCGAGATGGTGCGGCTGGCCCTCATGGGGGAGTTCGTGCCGTACGCGGTGAACGTCAGTGCGGGTGCCGAGGTGACCGAGGTGGTTCGCCCGTTCGTGCCGCTGGCCGAGCGGTTGGGCACGTTGGTGGCGGGGCTCGCTGAGGGTGGCGTCCGGTCGATCGTGGCCTCCTACCTCGGCCGTATCGCCGAATCCGATACCCGCGTGCTCACCCTGGCGATCCTCAAAGGCATCCTGGGCCGAACCGTGCACGAGCCGGTCTCGTTCGTGAACGCGCCGATGCTGGCCCGAGAGCGTGGGCTGACGGTCAGCGAGATGCGCTCGACGATGTCCCAGGACTACGTGAGTTCGGTCGCCCTTCGGGCCGAGACCGACGAAGGCCCGGTGAGCGTGGCGGGTTCGATCCTGGCGAAGGACCACGAGCGCGTGACGCAGGTGAACGACTTCGACATCGAGGTGACGCCGGCGGGCCACATGGTGTTCTTCACGTACGCGGACCGGCCGGGGATCATCGGCACCGTGGGGACGATGCTCGGCGAGCACGACGTCAACATCGCCACGATGGACGTCGGCCGCAGGGTCGAAGGCGGCGACGCGCTGATGTGCCTCACGGTCGACACCGAGGTCTCGATCGAGGTGCTGGAGCAGGTGGCGTCGATCATCGATGCGCATCAGCTCCGCACCGTCACGCTGCCTGCGTAGCAGGCGAGCCCGACCTTCCATTCGTTCCCAAACGGCGTTCGGGCCCGTGTTACACTCGCTCGATCATGAAGCGGAATCTCTTGGTGACCGGCGATGCCGGCAGTGTGCTGACGCGATCCATCGCGCCCACTGCCCGCTAGGTCACCAGGCAGCCCCGCCGGCACCAACCTCGCAAGGAGTCCGCTTCATGAGTCCTACGCCTCGATCCAACGTCAGACGTCTGGCCCTCGGTCGCCTGTTGTCCGTGACCGGTGGCGCCGCCGCGTTCACCGCGCTCAACTTCACGGTCTGGGACCGAACGCACTCGCCGTTCATGCAGGCGTTGTCGCTGCTGTTGACGTTCGGGGTCGCCGGGCTGATCGGACCGTTCGCCGGCGCCCTGGGCGACCGGCTGGATCGCCGTATGGTGCTGATCTGGTCCGAGGCGATCTCGTGCGTGTTCTTCACGGCGATGGTGTTCGTGCACTCGCCGCTCGTGCTGATCCTGCTGGCGTTCGCCTCGGCCATCGCCGAGCTGCCGTTCCTCTCGGCTTCGCGGGCGGCGATCCCCAACCTGGTTGACGACCCCGAGGACATCTCGTGGGCGAACAGCCTCGTCACGTTGGGTGTGCA
>JBKPMF010000178.1:0-9824 GCA_046732015.1 Actinomycetota bacterium | reverse complement strand
GAAGATGGCCTTGGCCACGATCGTCGCCGTGCGGGGCTCCACGTATCGCCGCCCCGGCGCTCGACTGTTGGTCCCCGAAGAGGGTGCGCCGATCGGCAACATCAGCGGCGGCTGTCTCGAGGGCGACGTCGCGGACATGGCCCGAGTGGTGATGGACGAAGGCACCGCGCGTCTCGCCGGTTGGGACCTCACCGCCGACGACGACGCCGTATGGGGACTTGGGCTCGGCTGCAACGGCGCGATCGAGGTGTTCATCGAGCCGGCCGAGGAAGCGGCCCTGGTGGCGGGCGCGCTGCGCGCTGCGCTGGAGGAAGCCCGGCCGATCTGCGTCGTCACGGTGATCGAGTCAGACGACGTCGCGGTCGAACCCGGGGCCCGGATCGTGGTTCGCCCCGACCTCGACGCTGAGCCAGACGGGTCCCTGGGATCGGCATCCCTGGATGAGGAAGCCGTGGAGGCGGCGCGCGAGCTCCTGGCCGCCGAGCGCTCGGAGGTTCGAACGCTCGCCGGCGCCGTACGGGCGTTCATCGAGGTGCTCGAACCGCCGTTGCGCCTGCTCGTGTGCGGGGCCGGCCACGACGCCATCCCGCTCACCCGCGCCGCGGCCGGCCTCGGCTGGAACGCCATCGTCGTGGACGACCGGTCCGGGTTCCTGACCGCCGAGCGCTATCCCTACGCCGGCGGATTCGTGCACGTCGAGGCGCCGGAGCTCACGGCGAAGACCACGGCGATCGATGCGCACACGTTCGCCGTCGTGATGACCCACAACTTCCTGCGGGACAAGGAGTACCTGCGATCGCTGCTGGATTCGCAGGCCGCCTACATCGGCATGCTGGGGCCCGGCGCTCGCACCGAGCGACTGCTGATGGAGCTCAGCGACGAAGGCGTCACGATCTCTGACGAGGATCGTGCACGCATCCATGGCCCCGCAGGCTTGGATCTGGGCGCCGAAGGTCCGGAGGAGATCGCCCAGTCGATCGTCGCCGAGATCGTCGCCGTCAGGCGCGCTCGGGGGGGCGGGTTCCTGAAGGAGCGCCCAGGACCCATCCACGACCGACCCGCACGGGGAACGGAGGCACGCATGATGGGGGACGGCCTTCGTCGCGTGTCCGGGTAGGCTGCCGCGATGCTGATCGAGAACACGTTCACCGTGACCGCTCCGCCGGACGACCTCTGGAACTACCTGCTCGATGTCGAGAAGATCGCCCCCTGCATGCCGGGGGCCGAGCTCACCGAGACCGTCGACGACACCCACTGGAAGGGCAAGCTGAACATGAAGTTCGGCCCGGTCTCCATGTCGTTCGCCGGCGAGGTGAAGATGTCCGAACGCGACGACGAGGCCAAACGCGTGGTGCTGAGTGCCAAGGGGATGGAGCAGAAGGGCAAGGGCGCCGCGAACGCGACCGTGACGTCCTGGCTCGAGCCCGGGGACACCGGGGCCGAGACCACCGTGAAGATGACGGCCGACATCGCGCTGACCGGCGCGGCGGCGCAGATGTCCCGCGGGCTGCTGCCCGAGATCTCCAAGAAGCTCACCCAGCAGTTCGCGGATTGCCTGCAGGCGTCGATGGCGGCGGAGCAGGCCGCGAAGGCTCCTCCTGTGGCGGCTGGTGATGCTGACGTGGGTGGCGGCGGTGCTCCCGCCCCTGGGAAAGGAACGCCCGATGTCGGGAGCACCGCCGCCAAGACCAGCGCGACCCAACCACCTGCCGATCCTCCTGCGCCGGTGGCCCGTCCGGTAGCGAAGCCTGTGGGAGGGATCACACTGGGGTTGGCGGCGGTGTGGGCGTTGATCAAGAACTTCTTCCGGCGACTGTTCGGGGGCGGGTCGAAGGCGTCGTGATCTCGGGGGTCGTGCTGGCGGCCGGGTTGGGGTCGCGGTTCGGGGGGACGAAGCAACTCACGGCGATCGAAGGCAAGCCCATGGCCCAGCATGCCGTGGACGCGCTTGAGGGAGCCGCGGTCGACGAGCTCATCGTCGTGACAGGCCACGATGCCGAGGCCGTCGAGGCGGCGATCGATCTTCCGAGTGGTGGACGGTTCGTGCGGAACACGTCCTATCGCGACGGTCAGGCGACCTCGCTGGCGGCCGCGTTCCACGACATCGCCGAGGACAGCGAGGCGGCGGTCATCCTGATGGGCGATCAGCCCGGCATCACCCCGGAGGACGTTCGTGCGCTGGTGGACGGGTTCCGGGCCACGCGACACCAGATCGTGCGCCTCCGGTTCGAGGACGGACCCGGGCCGGCGCTCCTTTCACGCGAGATCTACGCGGAAGCCGGCCACCTGCACGGCGACGTCGGCGCGAGGGTGTTGATCGCGAGCCATCCCGAGTGGGTCCACGAGGTGACGGTGCCGAGGCTGGTGCCACGCGACATCGACACGCCGGACGACGTGCCCTCGGACTGAGCGTTACGCGGGCCGTCTCCGGATGCCTCAGGGCCGAGGCGTTCCCCGGCGGAGCATCTGGCGCTCGAGATCCGGCGGCCCGAACCCGAACCGCTCGTAGAGGCTGTGGGCATCCTTCGTTCCCAGGTGCCACGAGAGATCGGCGTGCGGACCACGTTCGACGGCTTCACGCACGAGTTCGATGCCGAGACCGCGCCCGCGGTGCTCGGGCAGGACGAAGACATCGAACAGGTGCGCCATGGTGACATCGTCGCTCAGGACGCGGCAGAACCCCACGGTGGCTCCGTCCGAGTACAAGCCCACCACGCGCGTGGCACCCCGGATCAGGCTCTCCACGGTTCCTCGGGTCCGTCCCGTGGCCCAGTACGACTCGGTGAGGTAGGCGTGCACGGCGTCGACATCGACCCGAGCCGGATCGTCGTCGAGCTCGTAGCCATCCTCGAGCGTGCGGCGCATCAGCAGCTGGCTCCCAGCCGCCGATGCTGCAGCGCGGGGAACCGCCGTCGCAGTGACCGCAGCGCCTCCAGGTCCAGGTCGGCGACCCACGCGCCGGTGCCTTCCTCGGGCGCTTCGACCACGATCCGGCCCCACGGATCGACGACCAGCGAATGGCCGAACGAACGCCTCCCGTCGGCCGGGTCGCCGAACGGTCCCCATTGCCCGGGCGCCACGACGAAACACTGGTTCTCGATCGCTCGGGCTCGCAGCAACGTGTGCCAGTGGTCCTTCCCGGTCGTGAACTGGAACTGCGACGGCACGCAGAGCACCTCGGCGCCCGCGGTCATCAGCCCGCGGTACAGCTCGGGGAAGCGCACGTCGTAGCAGATCGACAACCCGACACGGGTCTCCTCCATCCGGGTGGTGACGAGCTGGTTGCCCGCGGTGATCGTGGCCGATTCGCGGATCGGCGGCTGGTCGGGCAGCTCGACGTCGAACAGGTGGATCTTCCGGTAGCGCGCGACGATCTCGCCCACGCGGTCGAACATCACCGACGTGTCGTAGACCTTCCCGCCGTCGGCCTCGAGGACGCCGCCGGCCAGGACCCAGATGCCCCGGTCGGCGGCGACGGCCGAGAGGCGATCCGCCGTGGACCCCGGCACCGGCTGGGCCACCGCGCGGCGGTCCGTGGCCGACCCCATGAACTCGAGGTACTCGGGCAGTGCCGCGAGATCGGCACCCTCGTCGGCGGCGGCGCGGACCAGCGCCTCGGCCTCGTCGAGGTTGTCCCCGACATCGGGACCGGAATGCATCTGACAGATCGCGACCCGCATCACGCCGATGCTAGCGGTCGACGGAGTGCTTCTTGCGTGCGCGCCGCGAGATCGGGATCCCGAACCACAGGACGACGATCACGATCGTCGCGATGACACCCACGACGTTCGCCGCACCCGGTGCCATCGCCCGCTCGCTCACGAGCCAGATCCCCGACACCATGGCGATCGACAGCAGCACCATGCCGGCCAGGATGAACCGGGTCGCCATCCGGAGCAGCGCCTCCTTATCGCCCTGACGGAACCGGATCCGGTGGAACGCGGTCGGCGTCATCAACAGGATCGAGGCACCTGCGGTGGAGAAGAACGCCACGAGATAGGTGATCCGCTCGACATCGTCGATCGACTTGAAGGTGCTGCTGAAGGCCAGGGTCAGCAGGAAGGCGAAGAGGACCTGGACGCCGGGCAGGACGACGCGGACCTCGTTGAGCAATTCGATGAGCTCGCGGTTCTCGCGTTCGTCCTGCGTTTCGTTCTCGTCGGTCACGCGGTCACCTTACTCAGGGTCGCGCGGGTCGGGCTCGAGTGCCAGGGCGATGGCCTCCAAGGAGGCGGGGTTCTCCACCGAGGAGAGGTCGCCCGGATCCTCGCCGGTTGCGACCGCCCGGATGGCCCGACGCACGATCTTGGCGCTCCGCGTCTTCGGCAGATCGGGCACCAGCACCACCCTGGACGGCGCGAACGATTTCCCCAGGTGCTCGGCCACGGCTTCTCGCAACGATCGCCTGAGTTCGTCATCACCTTGTGGGTGGCCGGGCTTCATGACGACGAAGCACCAGATCGCCTCTCCTTTCACCGGGTGCGGCACCCCGATCGCGGCCGATTCGGCAACGTCGGGATGCGCGGCGATCGCGGATTCCACCTCCGCGGGACCCAGCCGTTTGCCGGCCACGCTCAGCGTGTCGTCCGAACGGCCCAGCAGGAACCAGGCGCCGTCCTCGTCGATGCGCGCCCAGTCGCCGTGCACCCACACGCCGGGGAACCGCCGCCAGTAGGTGTCCAGGTAGCGCTCGTCGTCGCCCCACACCCCGCGCGTCATCGACGGCCACGGTTGCCGGCAGACGAGTTCGCCCACCTCACCGACCGGCACGGGCTTCGCGTCCGGCCCCCAGACGTCGATGTCCATCCCGAGCGCCGGTCCGCCCACGCTGCACTCCGTGATCGGCGTCACCGGTGTGGGCGAGACGAAGCACGCGCCCACCTCGGTCCCCCCCGACAGGTTGATGACCGGGAGGCGACCGCCGCCGATCACGTCCGAGAACCAACGGTAGGGGGCCGGGTTCCACGGTTCCCCGGTCGAGGCGAGGATCCGGAGCGAGGAGAGGTCGTGCGCTCGCACGGGTTCGACGCCGTGGGGGATCAACGCGCGGATCAGCGTGGGCGAGACCCCCAGGGTGGTCACGCCGTGTCGTTCCACCGTGGCCCACAGCCGGTCCGGCCCCGGGTGCGTGGGCGCGCCTTCCGTGAGCAGCACCGTCGACCCCAGGGCGAGCGCGCCGACGATCTCCCACGGCCCCATGATCCAGCCGAGGTCGGTGACCCAGTGCAGCACCTCGCCGGGATGCAGATCCACCTGATAGGCGACCTCCTCGGCGATCTTCACCACGAACCCGCCGTGGACGTGCACGACCCCCTTCGGCCGGCCAGTCGTCCCGCTGGTGTAGCCGATGAACAACGGGTGCTCCGATGCGAGCGCCGGGGTCTCGAACCAGGGTTCCTCCCCGGCGATCAGCTCGTGCCACCAACGGTCGCGGCCCGGTGTCATCGGCGTCGGGTGGTCCGGCAGACGATCCCACACCACGACGTGGCGCACACCGTCCACCTGTTCGAGCGCATGGTCGACCACCTCCTTCATCGCGACGGGCGAACCCTTCCGCAGGGTTCCGCCGGCGGTGATCACCACCCGGGTGCGGGCGTCGGCCAGCCGGGCCGCCACCGCATCGGGGCCGAACCCGCTGAAGATGGGCACCCAGATGGCGCCGAGCTTCGCGCAGGCCATGATGGCGGCGACGGTCTCGATCGCCATCGGCAGGTAGATGCCCACGGTGTCGCGGGGACGTACCCCCAGGGTGGTGAGCGCGTTCGCGAGCCGATCGGTGAGCGCGCGGAGCTCGGCGTACGTCGCCTGGCGGGTATCGCCGTCCTCCGCCTCCCAGGCGACAGCGACCGCATCGGGGGTGCGTTCGCCCCACAGATCGACGCACTGATGAGCCAGGTTGATCGTCCCTTGCGTGAACCAGGTCGCCCACTCCGGCCCTCGCGAACGATCGACGACGTCGACGTAGGGATCGATGAACTCGATCCCGAGGTCCTGCACCACGGCGTCCCAGAACCAGGCGATGTCGGCCACCGAACGGGCGCGGAGTTCGGCGAACGTGTGGATGCCGTTCGCGCGCATCAGCCGCGTGACGTTCGCGCCTTCGATGTCGTCCCGGGTGGGGGTCCATACGACGTCCACGGCTTCACGGTATAACCGTGTCCGTGGAACCGCGGGTAGGCATCGCAGGGGTCGGCTGGTCGGGGTTCACCCCGACGACGGCGAACGTCTCCTACAAGGAGCTGATGTTCGAAGCCGCCCGGGCCGCATACCTGGAAGCCGGTGTGAACCCGAGGACCGACGTCGACTCGTTCGTCTGCGCCTCCGAGGACTTCGAAGAGGGCACCAGCATCTTCGACGAGTACCTGCCCGATCAGCTCGGCGCCGTGCAGCGGCCGGTGCACACGGTGGCCTCCGACGGATTGTTCGCCCTGGCTACCGGCGTGATGTTGATCCGCAGCGAGATCGCCTCGGTGGTCGCGGTCGAGGCGCACTCCAAGGCCTCGAACGTCGTCTCGCACGGCAGGGTGGCCCGCTTCGCCTTGGATCCGGTGCTGAATCGTCCGCTCGGCGTCCCCGCGCTCGCCGTCGCGGGCCTGGAGATGCAGCGCTACCTCCATGCGTCGGGTCACACGGCCGTCGACTGCGAGGACGTGGCGAACCGCAACCGGGCTCACGCCGCTTCGAACCGTCGCGCATCCCACGCGGAGGCGCCGGCGGGCGCCGACGATCCGCTGTGGGAGCCCCTCACCGTGGGCCAGACCGCCGACAGCGTCGACGGCTGCGTCGTGATCGTGCTGGCTGCCGAAGACCGTGCGGGCGCCGATCCCGTCTTCGTCCAGGGCGTCGGTTGGAACCAGGACGCACCGTCGCTGGAGAGCCGGGACTGGGACCGGGCGGCAGCCACCGCTCGCGCCGCCGAGCAGGCGTACGCGCGCGCGGGCGTCACCCCTGGGGACATCGACGCCGCCGAGGTCGACGACACCTACGCCTACAAGCAGCTCCAGCACCTCGACGCGCTCGGGCTACCGGACCTCGATCCCGCCCGCGTCAACCGCTCGGGCGGCGCGCTGGGCGAGGGGTACCTGCACGAAGGCAACGGCCTCGCGCGCGCCCTCGCCTGCATCGAACAGTTGCGCGCGGGCGAGGCCTCCACCGCGGTGGCCCAGTCCTGGCGCGGGGTGCCCAGCAGCAGCGCCGCCGTCGCGGTCCTGACCCGAGGCGGTGCCTGAGCATGGCGCGAAGGGTCGCGGTGATCGGCGCCGGCATGACGAAGTTCGTTCGGCGCGCCCAGGAGACCGGCAAGGAGCTCAGCTGGATCGCGGGCCGGGCGGCCTTGGACAACGCGGGGATCTCCCTGGCCGACGTCGACGCCGTGTGCGCGGGCACCGCGCCCGACGCGTTCGACGGCGTCCACCGCAAGGGCGACTACCTGGCGGACGGTTCGGGTGCGTGGGGCAAACCCTACATCCGCACGTTCGTGGGGGGCGGCACCGGCGTGTTCGTGCCGATCCAGGCCTGGTACACGATCGCGTCGGGCATGGCCGACGTGGTGCTCGTGCTGGCGGAAGAGAAGATGTCGAGCTGCCAGCCGCACCCCCAGGGTGCGTTCCTCACGATCTTCGACAACGTGATCGAACGCCCGCTAGGCCCGAACCTGCTGTGGATCTTCGCGCTGGAGATGCAGCGCTACATGCAGGCTTACGGCTTGGACAAGCGCGACATCGCGACCGTCGCCGTGAAGAACAAGCGCAACGCCGCCGACCACCCCAGTGCGCTCCTCGGCCAGGCCGACATCACCGTGGAAGACGTCCTGGCCTCGGAGGTGCTCGCCCACCCGGTGCAGCGGCTCGATGTCTCCCCCATCAGCGACGGTGCGGTCGCGCTGGTGATGGCGAGCGAGGAAGCCGCGGCCAAGCTCACCGACTCCCCGGTGTGGGTCCAGGGCGTGGGCTGGAACCTCGACTCCACCTACTGGACCAACCGCGACCTCGCTTACCCCGAGTACGTGGAGAACGCCGCCCGCATGGCGTACGACATGGCCGGCGTCACCGAACCGCGCAAACAGATCCACGTCGCTGAGCCCTACGACCCCTTCGACTACAAGGAGCTCCACCACCTGGAAGGACTGCAGCTCTTCGACAAGGGCAAGGCCCCCGAGGCGGCGGCCGCCGGGGTCACCGCACGCGACGGCGACCTGCCGGTGTGTCCCAGTGGCGGGCTGCTGGGCGTCGGCAACCCGATCGCCGCTGCCGGCCTGATGAAGATCGCCGAGCTCTTCTGGCAGCTGCGCGGCGAAGCGGGAGCGCGCCAGGTTCCCGGCACCCCCGAGCGAGGGGTCGCGCAGGCGTGGGGCGACCTGATGCAGGTGGGCACGGTCGTGGTGATGGGCACCGACGGTGGGCCGTCCACGACCGCAACGCGCCAGGGCACGCCGCCGATCGGCCCGCGTGCCACGCCGCTCACCGACGAGGCGTTCCGCAGCGCGGCTGGCGCGGTCGACGAGCCCCTCGACCTGACCTACGAGTGGGACACCGGCGAGGCCATGGGCGCCTTCCTCGAGGGCATGCGGGACGGGCGCGTGGTGGCCACCACCTGCGCGCAGTGCGAACGCACCCTGGTCCCGCCGCGGGTGTTCTGCGAACGCTGCTTCCGACCCACGGACGGGTGGACCGAGGTCGAGGCGGTGGGCACGGTGGAGACGTTCTCGATCTGCCACGTCCGATGGGACATGGTGGCGCTGGATCCCCCCGAGATCCCCGCCGTGATCCGGTTGGACGGCGCCAGCTCGGGCGGGTTCCTGCACAAGCTCGACGAGGTGGCGCCCGACGACGTCAGCATCGGGATGGCGGTCGAGGCCGTCTGGAAGCCGGTCGAGGAACGAACGGGATCCATCCTGGACATCGCGTACTTCCGCCCCCGCCATGGAGGTGAGGACCGATGAGCCGAGCGATCCACGGCGACCTCCCGGTGCGGTTCCGCTACACGCCGGGCGTCGCGAACACCTCGTTCTTCGAGGCGTTGCGGGACCGAGGCGTGCTGCTCGGCTCGAAGTGCGAGGCGTGCTCCGTCACCTCCGTGCCCGCCCGGATGTTCTGCGAGCGCTGCTTCGCCGAACTCTCGCCCGGCGTCGAGTGCGGACCCGGCGGCTCGGTCGAGTCGTTCACGATCGGGCATGTGGGCATCGACGGTGAGGCGCTGGACGAACCCGTCGCGGTCGCCCTCGTGCGCCTCGACCACGCCGACAGCGTCCTGATGCACCGTCTGCTCGGGATCGAGTCACCCGCGGTCGGCATGCGCGTGACGGCGAGGCTGCGCCCGCAGGCGGAACGATCCGCCTCGATCCTGGACATCGAGGGTTTCGAGCGGGAGTAGATGGAACGCCGGGTCAGCCGATGACCCAGAACTCCTTGAACGGCGGCGTGACGTGCCAGGTGGTTTCGGTTCCGGCCGGGATCGAGGCGAGCACGCCAGGTCGCAGCTCCAGCATGGGACCGCCGGTGATCTCGACGCGAGCTTCTCCCTCGAGGACGATCAGGGTCTCCCGGGATGGCGGCGTGTAGACCACCGGTTCGGATGGCGTCGCCCCCACGAAGCGCGACATCCCGGCATCGATCCCCACCTCGGCGCACAGCACGTGAAGATCACCGCCCACTTCGGGATCGAACTCCCACTCGTCGGTGTCGGTGTGCGACAGGAACACGCCGGGGTGGATCTCAGCCATCTCCGTCCTCCTCTTGATCGCGGTTCCGGCACCGTAGCCCAGCGGCCGAACGTGCGCTGCTCACCCACCTCGCGAGGGTGCCGTAGGCTGGCCGTCCATGGAC
>JBKPMF010000177.1:0-3309 GCA_046732015.1 Actinomycetota bacterium | reverse complement strand
GAACGCCCCCAGCCAGAACCCGAAGGCCAGCGCCTGCTCGGGGCTCACCTGGTGGGCCGGGAGCGGCCGTTCGCGGGTTCGCCGCATGATCTGGTCGATGTCGCGGTCCAGGTACATGTTGATGCTGTTGGCCGACCCCGCCGCCAGGGTGCCGCCGACCAGGGTGGCGGCGATCAACCAGAGCGAGGGGATGCCGCGGTCGGCGAGGATCATGGCGGGCACGGTGGTGATCAGCAGCAGGACGATGATCCGGGGTTTCATCAACCGGTAGTAGGCGTTGACGGTGTCCGACCACGAGGCGTCGCCCGCCGGCTCCTCACCCGACGCGACCTCGAGATCGGTGTCGGGGATGTCGTTCGGGCCGGTGTCCCGGGCCAGCAACGAGGCGACGGTGGCCAGGGCAACCAACGTGGCCCAGATCAAGACCGACAGGGCCACGTGCGCGACCACAGCCCACGGTTTCAGCCGCGAGAACACGTTGGCCGCGCCCGATGCGATCTGGGCACAGAAGAGCGCGAACCCCAGGGTGGAGAGCACCACCAGGGGACGGGAGCGCCTGGCCATGGCACGCGCCCGGATCATCGTCCACAGCACGAACGAGAACCCGAGCAGCGCCAGGACCCGGTGGGTGAACATCGTGAGGGCACCGTGGGCGTCGAAAGGCGGGATCAGTCTGCCGTCCATCAAGGGCCAGTCGGTGAAGACCAGTTGGGCGTTGCTGGCTCGGACGTAGGTACCCACCAGCAGGAGCGTGCCCACCGCGGCGAGCGTGGCGAGGGTCAGTCTCGCGAACCGCGCATCGTTGGTCGCCCCCGACGGCCGGGACCTGTCGGACGTCAGGCATGCCGCGGCCACGAACGTGACGTCGGCGATCAACACCAAGGCGGCGATGAAGTGTGCCGTGACCCACCAGGCGTTCAGCTCGGTCGCGACCACGATCGCGCCGAGCACCGCCTGGGCCAGCACCAGCGGAAAGGCGAGCGCGGCCGCCCACTTCACGGACGTGGACGTGGTCGGTTGCCGCCACAGCACCAGGCCGGTCGCGAGCGTGAGCACGATCACGAGGAAGGCCAGGGCGCGATGGGAGAACTCGATGATGGAATGCAGGGTGCCGGAAGGGAAGAGCTGGCCTGGATGGCACTCGGGCCACGTGGAACAGCCGAGCCCCGAGCCCGATCCCCGGACCAGGCCACCGACGCTGAAGAGCACGATCGTCGTGCCGGCGGTGGCGAGAGCGAGCTTCTGGGATCGCGTCATGAGGGGCTCGCGGGCCATCATAGTGGGCGAGGCGGGCGGCGTCGGTGCGAGATACTGGGCACATGTCCACCGAGGGAGCCGCCGTGATCTCCGACGCCTTGCGTGCCCCGCGAGCACGGATCGATGAGGCATTGCGCTCGTTCCTGGACGAGGAGCGATCGGGGGTGGCGGCGATCGAACCGCGCGCGATCGCGGTGCTCGACGAGACCGAACGGTTGATCGGGGCCGGCGGCAAACGGTTGCGGCCGGCCTTCTGCTTCTGGGGTTATCGCGCGGCCGGCGGTCTCGATGACGACCGCATCGTGCGGGCATCGGCGGCCCTCGAACTGCTGCACACCATGGCGTTGATCCACGACGACCTGATGGACGACACGAGTCGGCGGCGGGGGGTGCCGTCCACGCCGGTCCGGTTCGCCGCCGAGGCCATCGAGCGCGGAACGCCGGCCGATGCCGGCCGGTTCGGATCATCGGCGGCGGTGGTGGCGGGCGACCTCGCGGCGGTGCTCGCCGATCGGTTGTTGTCGCGATCGGGTTTCGATGCCGAGAGCCTGGCGCGGGCGTCCGAGCCGTATCACGCGATGCGGGTGGATATGGCGCTGGGCCAGTACCTCGACATCGCGGGCCTCGCGCACGAACCCGAGGACGCACGCCGCGTCGCGTGGCTGAAAGGCGGCGCCTACACGGTGGAGGGCCCGCTGATGGTGGGCGCCGCTCTTGCCGACGCCGGAGCAGGGGAGCGCGCCATCTTGCATGCCTTCGGCCGACCGCTCGGCGAGGCGTTCCAGTTGCGCGACGACCTGGTCGACGGCGAGGCGGCCTCGGGTACCGACGCGGCGCTGGTCGAGGACCTGGTTCGGCAGGCGCGTGCCGCACTGGTCGGCGCACCGCTCGAGGCTGTGGGGATCGCCGCCCTCGACGAGTTGGCGTCGCTGGTGGGACCGTCGTGAGCGACGACCTCGATCTGCTCCGCCGGGCGTTCCACGATGTGGCCTCGTGCCGGATCGGCACTGTGCGACCCGACGGGGGACCGCACGTGGCCACGAGGTGGTTCGTCTGGCTCGAAGAGGAACTGTGGGTCTCGACCCGGGTCGGGGACACCACATGGGAGAACGCTTCCCACGATCCGCGCGTGTCGCTGGTGATCGATCGCGGGCGCGAATGGGTGGAGCTCGCAGGCGTCCACGTGGAAGGGGTGGCGGAGTCCTTCCCCGCCGAGCACCCGGATCTGCGGGGGCCGATGTCGGCCTGGCACGAGAAGTACCGGACCCTCCTCGGGGGTGAGTCGTTCGAACGGCTCACCCAGGACGTGCCGGTCCTGGGATTCCTGCGTGTCGCGCCCTCGAGGATCGATGCCTGGGACCACCGCTGAGGGCTCCTCACCTGGGGTCTTGCGGGCGCTCCGGGGGCGGGCGTAGCCTCGTGTCGGTTGCCCTAGGTACGGTAGTCTCTACTTTGTGAAACTTTTCACAAGCGGTCGAAGCACCGGCAACCCGATCGAAGGCCCGACCGAGGGGGAGCAGGCGTGAGCGCCGAGCGGATCGAGACCGACGTCCTGATCGTGGGGGGTGGCCCCGGCGGAGCCGCAGCCGCCTACCACCTGGCCCGCCACGGCATCGACGTCACCGTGGTGGACAAGGCCTCGTTCCCCCGCGAGAAGGTCTGCGGGGACGGCCTCACCCCCCGCAGCGTGGCCGCCATGCTGCGGATGGGCATCGACACCGCCGACCCCGGATTCGAACGCGTGAAGGGGCTGCGGGTGCACTCGCGCACCACCACGATCGAACTGCCCTGGCCCGAGCTGTCGAGCTGGCCGGACTACGGGCTGGTGATGCCGCGTTCACGGTTCGATTCGCTGCTGATCGAGCGGGCCCAGAAGGCCGGTGCGCGGCTGATGGAACAGACCGAAGCCGCGGCTCCCATCATGGAGGGCGGCTGGGTGGTGGGCGCCGAGGTGCGTCCGGCCCAGGACCGCGAGGCCGAGACGACGCAGATCCGCGCCCGCTTCGTGGTGGCGGCCGATGGCGCAGCGAGCCGGTTCGCCAAGCCCGCCGG
>JBKPMF010000176.1:0-9547 GCA_046732015.1 Actinomycetota bacterium | reverse complement strand
ACGCTGCACCGAGCCACAAGGCCGCACCGAGCGGCACGGGCCGTGCGCCGATCACGACCGGCAGCGGATACCACCGAGAGATGAGCGTCATGCCGAGCACGACGAGCGTCGCGACAACGACCGGGATGACCCACCGGGCCGAGTGGCGCTGCGCTACCGCTGTTCGTTGAGCTCGTTCCGACACGTACTCAGCGTAGCGTTGTCTTGTTCTGCCGAAACGATCCGCGAAACCGAACGGGCCGAGGAACAACGTGCCCAGCGCACCGGAGTCAGCGACGAACCCAGCGCCGTCGGTCACCGCGGTCGTGACGACGAGCGTCGGCAACTGCAGGTAGTGAAGTGTCGGAGGGGGGATTTGAACCCCCACGCCCCGCGAGGGGCACTAGGCCCTCAACCTAGCGCGTCTACCAAGTTCCGCCACTCCGACGTAGCGCGGCGCATCCTACCAACGGGTCCGCGAGCGCAGGGGAGCGCGACCTAGTACCACTTCCAGGAGAGCCAGAAGACCGAGAGCCCCCACACGATCGCGGTGACGACGGTGATCCTGTCGAGCGTACGCTCCAGCGCGGTGCCGCCCGCCAAGGTGCTCGAGCCGCCGAACATGTCCGACAGGCCGCTTCCCTTCCCCGAGTGCATCAGGATCGTGATGATCAAGAAGAGTGAGGAAAGCACGAGCAGGACGACGGCGATGGCGTTGATCACGGACGGCTCCCGGGGTCGATCTCGGTGGTCGTCTCGATGATAGATGCCTCCAACGGGAAGTGGCAGGCGGCCACGTGCCCGGGGTTGCCGAGCCGCCGAAGGAGCGGTTCCTCGACGCTGCAGCGCTCCTGCGCCTTGTAGCACCGCGGGTGGAACCGACATCCCGACGGAGGATCGATCGGCGACGGCACGTCGCCCTCCAGGATGATCCGGCGCTTCTGTCGCGCGAGCTTCGGGTCCGCGATGGGCACCGCGGACAACAAGGCGCCCGTGTACGGGTGCTTCGGCTGGGCGTAGAGGTCCTCCTTGTCGGCCATCTCTGCGATCTTGCCGAGGTACATGACCGCGACCCGGTCGGACACGTGCTTCACGACGGACAGGTCGTGGGCGATGAACAGATACGTCAGGTTGAGCTCCGACTGGAGATCCGACAACAGGTTCAGGATCTGCGCCTGGATCGACACGTCGAGCGCCGACACCGGCTCGTCGCACACGATCAGCTTCGGCTTCAACGCCAGCGCGCGCGCCACGCCGATGCGCTGGCGCTGGCCGCCCGAGAACTCGTGGGGATACCGGTTGAAGTGCTCGGGGTTCAACCCGACGAGGCGCATCAGCTCCTGGACTTCGGGCCTGATCTTGTCCCTCGCGACCGTGCGGTGCAACCGAAGGGGCGAGCCGATGATGGAACCGATGGTCTTCCGCGGGTTCAGCGACGCGTAGGGGTCCTGGAAGACCATCTGCATATCCTCGCGGAGCTCCTGCAGCTCCTTGCCCTTGAGTTCCGTGATGTCGCGGCCCTGGATCCAGATCCGACCCTCGGTCGGATCGTGGAGCCGCATCACCACACGGGCGAGCGTGGACTTGCCGCAGCCCGTCTCCCCGACCAGGCCGACGGTCTGGCCGGGATAGATCGTGAGGTCGACGCCGTCGACCGCGTGCACGTTGCCGACGTGGTGCTGGAAGAGGATCCCCTGGGTGATCGGGAAGTACTTCTTGATCCCCTCGATCTTGACGAGCGGCTCACCGGCGGGCGACGGGGACGGGGCCGGTGCCGGCTCGGCTTGCACGCTCATCGGCGGGCCATGACCTCTTGGTCCCGGATCCGCTCCTTGTCCGCGAGGCTGAGGTGACACGCGGCGGCGTGATGACCGTCGACGGGGAGCAGCGCCGGGACCTCCTTGTCACAGGGCTCGAACCGGTACGGGCAGCGCGGGTGGAAGGCGCAACCGGGCGGCACCTGGATCAGCGACGGTGGGAGCCCGCGGATCGGGTGCAACCGCTCGCGCGTCTCCTCGTCCAGCCGTGGGATCGAGCTCAGCAACCCCCAGGTGTAGGGGTGGAGCGGCTTGTAGTAGATGTCCTCGGTGTTGCCGAACTCCGCAGCCTTGCCCGCGTACATCACCATGATGTTGTCGCAGTGCTCGGCGACCACGCCGAGGTCGTGGGTGATGATGATGACCGCGGCATTGAACTCGTCCTTCAGCCGGTCGATCAGGTCGAGGATCTGCGCCTGCACCGTCACGTCGAGCGCGGTGGTCGGTTCGTCCGCGATCAGCAGGTCCGGGTTCAGCGCCAGCGCCATCGCGATCATGGCCCGCTGCCGCATACCACCGGAGAACTCGTGCGGGAACTGCTTGGCCCGTTCGTCCGGACGCGGGATGTTGACCTTCGCCAGCATGTCGACCGCGCCTTGGAAGGCCTCCTTCTTGGAGACGTTCTGGTGCTGCAGGATGGCCTCGGCGATCTGGTCGCCCACCTTGTAGAAGGGATGCAGCGACGTCATCGGGTCCTGGAAGATCATCGAGATCTTGTCACCGCGGATCGTGCGCATCTCCTCGGGCGGCAGCTTCAACAGGTCCTGACCCTGGAAGATCACCTCGCCGGAGATCTCCGCCTGGGGCGAATCCGTGAGACCCATCACGGTCAGGGAGCTCACGCTCTTCCCCGACCCCGACTCCCCCACGATCCCCAGGGTCTCGCCGGGCGCGATCGCATAGCTCACGCCGTCGACCGCTTTGACGACGCCGTCGTCGGTGTGGAAATGGACCTTCAGATCCTTGACCTCGAGCAGGGGTTCGGCCACTACGTGTACCTCACTCTCGGATCGAGGAACGCGTACGCCACGTCGACCACCAGGTTGGCGATCGCGATGAACAACGCGCCGAGCACGGTCACGCCCATGACCATCGGGAAGTCGTTCGTGGAGATGGACGTCACCGCGAGCTGTCCGATCCCCGGCAGGGCGAACAACGTCTCGGTGATGAACGCACCGCCGAGCAGCAGGCCGATGTCGAGGCCGAGCATCGTGACGTCCGGGGTGAGGGCGCCGCGCAGGCCGTGGCGGTAGATCACGCGGCGCTCCGGCAGGCCCTTCGCACGAGCCGTCCGGATGTAGTCCTCGCCCATCGTTTCGATCAGGTTGCCGCGCACCATCCGCGCGTAGAAGGCCGCCGAGGTGAACGCCAGCGTGATCCACGGCAGGATGAACTTGCCCTCCGCGATCGATTGCCAGATCGACGCACCGATCGCGAGTCCGGATGAGGGCGCACCCCAGCCGAACCATTCATTGAATTTGAACCAGAAGATGTACAGCAGCAGCTGACCCAACCAGAAGACGGGCATCGATACCCCGATGAGGGCGAATAACATGCCCGCCCGATCCCAGAAGGACCCTCGTTTGACCCCGGAGACGATCCCGATCGGGATGCCGAGGGCGAGCCAGATCACCGCCGCGCCCACGGCGAGCGTGATCGTGACGGGCAGCCGCCGCCAGATCTCTTCCTTCACGGCCACGAAGTTGCCGTAGGAGTAGTACACGTCCTCGGTGAGGAACCATCCCGGCCAGGGCACGAGTCCCTTGGCGAACCGGGCGTACTGGATGTAGAGCGGCTTGTCCAAGCCGAACGCCTCGCGCGCCGCTTGGATCTGCTCGGGGGTCGTCGTACGACCCACCGCGCGGCGCGCCGGGTCTCCGGCCGGCAGTTTCACGAAGATCAGGAACGTGAGCAGCGACACCACGAACAGCACCAGGATCAGGAAGAGCACCCGCCTGATCAGGTACCTGCCCATCGTGTCGCCTCCTTCATCGTCGGGTGGAGGAGGAGGCTGCGCTCGCAGCCCCCTCCTCTCTCCCGCTTGCTACTGCTGCTGATCCGTCAACCCAAGTTGCCGGATCCGCTGACGGCCAACTGATCGAACGCCGCGAGTCCTGCGAACTGGTCGAACGAGTAGTTCGTCACGTTCGGGGACATGATGTCGACGTTGTTGTCGAACAGGTACGGCACGAACGGCACGACATCTTCCATCAGCTGCTTGTCGAGGTCCGCCCAGCACTGGAAGCGAGCGTCATCGGTTGCTGCCGAGCACTCGTCGACCTTGTCGTCGACACTCGGAACGTCGGTGACGTCGTAGCCCCAACCCTTCAATTGCTCGGCCGTTGCTCCGAGCAGGTTGTAGTTGCAGCAGCTCTCCCAGAGACCGCTGGAGTCGAACAGCGGACCACCGAACGTGTAGCCGTCGGCGTAGTCCTTGCCCCATGCGGGACCGGCGCAGAACGTCGTCTGGGCGTTCGCGTCGTCGCACTTGTTGTACATGACGCCCCGCTCCAGCTCCTTGACGTCGAGCGTCATACCGAGCGGCTCGAGGAACTGCGCCAGCAGCGCAGCCTGCTTCCCGTACGGGTCCTCGCGGTCCGTGATCGTGAGGATGCCCTCACAGGACGGATCGTCACAGACACCGTCGCCGTCGCTGTCGTACTTGGATTGGGCCATCTCTTCCTTGGCCTTCTCCAGGTCGCCGGTACCGTTTGGCGTCGGGTACGGGTCGTAGTCCTTCAGGATGTCGTTCTGCAGGCTGTTCACGAAGATGTGCCCAGCCAGTTCACCCGTGGTCGGGCCGCCTCGGAGCTGACGGAACCCTTCCTTGTCGAAGGCCCAGTTGACGGCCTTGCGGACGTGGATGTCGTCGAACGGCGCCAGTGCCAGGTTGAAGGACACGTAGCGCATCGCGTCGGACGGGTACACGTTCAAGCGGTCCGTGAGCGACGGGTCGGTCTGGTACTGCTTGATCTTGTCCGGCGGCACGATGCCGTCGACGACCGTGTCGATCTCGCCCGCCTGCACCTTGTTGTACAGGTCGTCGTTGTCGCCGCCGATCGAGACGGTGATCTCGTCCGGGTAGGCCTTGCGCAGCTCGTCGGTGTCCGCGCTCCAACTCGGGTTGCGAACCATTTCGATCGAGCGACCGGGGATGTAGCCCGCAGCCGGATCCTGGTCCTTGATCGGAGCGTTGAAGTCGAGGTCCTCCGAGCCCTTGAACATGTACGGGCCGGATGCCACGAGGTAACGACCGTAATCCTTGTCGTGACCGGTGGCCGCACCGAACTCGCCATCGTTCAGCGGCGGGATCGGGGCGGACGTCGCCATGGCGAAGCGGTACCCCAGGTCACCCGTGGGTTCGGTCAGCTCGATCGTCAAGGTGTGGTCATCGACCGCGGTCATGCCCTCGATCGTGTCCGCCTTGCCGTCGGCGTAGTCGTCGAAGCCCTTGATCACCGAGTAGTAGAACGAGTACCCGCCGACGTTGGCCTTCGGGTTGGCCGTGCGCTTCATCGCGGTGATGAAGTCGTTGGCCGTGATCTCGGTGTCCTGGAACGGCGGGGCGAAGTTGATCCCCGGCTTGATCGTGAACGTCCAGGTCAGGCCGTCGGCCGACACTTCCGGATCGGCGGCAGCCAGGTCCGGGAAGATGTCAGCGCCACCCTGCGCCGTGGGTACGCCCTTGTAGCTCATGAGCGTGCGGAGCAGGCAGCACCGGTAGTACTCCCAGGTGACCGAGTAGTACTCCTTCTGCGGGTCGAACGCCGCGGTGACATCGGCCAGCATCGCCATCTTCAGCGTGCCGCCACTCAGGTCACCGGACGCCGAGGCAGACCCCGAGGCGTCTGTGTCGCCACTGTCGCTGTTACATGCAGCAGCGACGATGGCCAAGACTGCCACGAGGGCAACCACTTTGAGCATCCGTTTCAATGGGACCCCCTCTCTCGTTGTACGTGCGAACCCTTCGTGCGGTGGTGCGTCGTTCCCGTGCTCGTTGATACGGGCCCTCCTTCCGGGGCGAAACCGTCCCTTCCGATACCCAGTACGGTCACGCCGAGGTCCGAGGATCGAGGGCATCGCGAAGTCCATCGCCGACGAGGTTGAACGCGAGGGTCGTCGCGAACAGCGCGATACCGGGGAACAACATCAACCACGGCGCGTATTGGAAGGCGGCTGCCGACTCCGACAGCATGGCCCCCCACGACGGCGTGGTGTCTGGCACACCGACCCCCAGGAACGACAGGCCGGCTTCGAACAGGATGTTGGCGGGGATGATGAGCGTGGTGTACACGATCAGCGGAGCGGCCACGTTCGGCAGGATCTCTCTCGCCATGATCCGCCAGTTCGACGAGCCCAGCGATCGGGACGCTTCCACGAACTCCTTCTCGCGCAGGGACAGCACCTGACCGCGGATGATGCGGGCGATGTACGGCCAGCTGAACAGGCCGATGATCACGGCCACCATCATGAGCCCGGGCTTGATCAGCCCGCCGAGGCAGCCTTCCTTGTTGGCGCCACAGGCAGAGGCCAAGCCAAGGGCCAGGAGCAGGATCGGCAACGACAGGACGACGTCGGTCATGCGCGAGATGAACGTGTCGACCTTGCCCCGGAAGAATCCGGAGATGATGCCGAGGACCACGCCGATGATCAGCGCCAACCCCGTGGCCGCGAGCGCGATGAACAGCGATGTTCGAGCGCCGTAGGCGATCCGCACGAACAGGTCCCGCCCCGTGGAGTCCACCCCCAGGAGATAGCCGGGAACGGCCTGGCACCCGTTCACGACCGTGACCTCGCCGGTTTCGGTGGTGACGCTGTCGCCGGCGTTCTCTGGGCATGGCCACCACCCCGGCGCGCCGGGGAGCCCGAAGGCGTCCAAGGCCTTGAGGTTCACGTCGTTGGGGTCGTGACCGCTCCAATCCGCGAAGACCGGGGCCAAGACCGCCAGCATCACGATCAGGAAGATCATGACGAGGCCCGCGATCGCCCACCGGTCCCGGCGGAACTGCCGCCAGAAGATCTGCCACGGTGAACGCCCGATGTCCTGCTTCGGAACTTCTGGTGGCGGCTTGGACGGATCTTCTACGACGTGCTCGACATCGACGCCCTCTTCGGCGTAGTTGATGAGGCCCGCGCCTGGAGCAAGGAGGGTGTTCTCTCGCTCCGTCGATACGTCTGGATCTCGCTTGTCGCTCACCGGCGCTGGATATTAGGCGCGTTCTCGGGAGTCCGCAACGCATGTTTGGCCCCCGGGGGCCTTCCGGAGTGCAACGACTCGCGGATTCCGAGGCAGGAAACCGAAACTTCGGCCATCTGGGGGCTCAGCCGCGGAGCGAGGCGGTGAGTTCGGGCAAGACCTCGGGTCCCAGCCGTGTGCCGAGGGAACCGTGCTCGCAGGCTCGTTCGCCGTAGGACTCGGAGCCGTCCGACGTGATGGAGGCGCCGCTGACAACGAAGGGGACGGGATCGGCCGTGTGCGCCTTCCGCACGCATGAGGTGGCGTGGTCGGCGGTGACGGCCACGACGGTGCCTGGACCGAGTGCGGGCAGGACCACACCGAAGAACGCCCGGTCGATGGCGGTGATGACGTCGCGCTTGTCCTCGGCGCGACCGTCGTGCGCGGGGACGTCGGGCCCCTTGATGTGGATGTAGAGCGCTTGGTAGGCATCGAGGGCCGACCCCGCCAGTTCCGCCCACGCGGCGTACCGCTCTTCGGCCTCACCGCCGAATCCCACGGCGTCCAGCCTGGGGACGTCGACGGGGTCCATCCCCAGCGCCAGGGCGATGCCCCGCTCGACCGGCATCTCGACGAAGCACCCCCACGGCATGCCGAAGCGTTCCGCGATGGGTTGGAGCGCGGGGCGATGATCGCCGCCGTCCCTCGTGAGGATCAGGTTGGCGGGCAGCCGGCCGTCTGCGCGCCGTCGCTCGTTCACCTCGGAGGCGTCCAGGATGCGCGCGGACCCTTCGACGAACGCGTTGGTGAGGTCGGCGGCTCGCCGCGCCGCGTCGGAGTCCTCGAGCGCGGTCGCCGTGACGACGACGGGTTCGAACGTTTCCAGCGCGACGCCCAGATGACCTTGTCGCAGGTACGCGGGATCCGTGTTGGTGACCTCGGAGACGAGTGCCTGCCCGTCGTCGGTGCGGATCACCAGCGCGCCACGGTGCTCGATCGTCGCCTGCAGGTCGAACGTGGCGCCAGGCAGCTTCAGCGTCTCGTTGACCTCGTCGGCGAGCGTCTTCGATTCCTCGGACGTGAGGTTGCGCCCGACGCGACGATCGACGATCTCCGGCCAGTCGGCCGTGGCGAAGTTGATGCGGTAGGCCAGGTCGCCGTCGCGGAAGTCCATCCCGATGCCCATCGCCTCCAGCACACCGCGGCCGGGATGCTCCTCCTTGGGGTCATAGCCCAGGATCCCGAACACGCCGATGTCGGATTCGGGGGCGATGCCGGGTCCCACCGTGATGACCCTGCCGGTCCGTCCCTGTCGCGCGAGGGCGTCGAGGTTGGGGGTGTCGGCCGCCTCGAGCGGCGTGCGTCCGTCGAAGGCGGGGATCGGATCGTCACCCAGACCGTCGAGACAGACGTAGAGGAGCTTGTGCACGCGGACCCTCCTTCGGTGGGTGGTACTCGGTGGGCTAGCGGTACTTGACGATCAACGCGAGGTCCTCCGGATCGAGGCTGGCACCGCCCACGAGCGCGCCGTCGATCTCCGGATGCGCCATGAACTCTCGGATGTTCCCGGGCTTGACGCTCCCCCCGTACTGCACGCGAACGGCCTGAGCCACTCCGTCGTCGTAGCGGTCCGCCAGGGTGGCGCGGATCACCTCGACGACCCGGCCCGCGTCGGCGGGCTCTGCGTTGCGTCCGGTGCCGATCGCCCAGATGGGCTCGTACGCGACGACGGCCGTCGCCGCCTGCTCGGCGGTCACGTTGTCCAAACCTCGCCGGATCTGTTGCGCCACTTTGCTTTCCGTGCCATCGGCCTCGCGCTCCTCGAGCGTCTCGCCGACGCAGAGGATCGGGGTCATCTCGTGCTTGAAGACGGCGCGGACCTTCTTGTTCACGAAGGCGTCGTCCTCGCCGAAGATCTGCCGGCGTTCGGAGTGCCCCACGATCACGTACCGCACTCGGAGCGCAGCGAGCATCACCGGCGACACCTCCCCCGTGAAGGCGCCCTTGTCCTCGGGGTAGACGTTCTGGGCGCCGAGGCCGTACGGCAGCTTGTCGGAGTCCAGCAACGTCTCGACCGAGCGCAGGGCCGTGAACGGTGGGCAGATCACCACCTCGGTCTTCTCCGCTTCGTCCTTGTCCAGGAGGTAGCTGAGCTTCTGGACGGCCTGGATGGCCTCGAGGTGCGTCTTGTGCATCTTCCAGTTGGCGGCGATGATCGGACGTCGTTCGGTCATGGACGGTCCTCCAGGATCGTGAGTCCGGGCAGTTCCCGGCCTTCCAGGAACTCCAGCGAGGCGCCGCCCCCGGTCGAGAGGTGATCGAAGCCGTCGGTGAGCTCGGCACGCTTGACGGCCAGCAGGGAATCCCCACCGCCCACCACGCTGAAGGCCTGCGCGTTCGCGATCGCCATCGCCACCCCGCGTGTGCCCGCACTGAAGGGCTCGAGTTCGAAGACCCCCATCGGGCCGTTCCACAACACGGTCTTGGCGTCGGCGATGTTCTCCGCGTAGTGCGCCACGGTCTTCGGTCCGATGTCCAAGCCCATCAGGCCCCGCGGGATCTCGGTGGCCGGCAC
>JBKPMF010000175.1:0-5620 GCA_046732015.1 Actinomycetota bacterium | reverse complement strand
GGTGGGGGGTGCCGCCCTGGGGGCGATCGCGGGCGGCGTGGCGAACCTGCTCATCCCGCCGAGGCCCCGACAGCGACCTGAGGGAGCGAGCGAGCACCACGACCAACCGTGATGTTCACCACCTTCCGCTGGCGCCTCGATCGGATCAGGATCGGCTTGTGGTGGATCGTCTGAAGGATGCCCCGAGGGCCAGAACGCTCGCGTGGGTCGTGGGTGTGACCTCGGTCGTCCTGATCGTGGGCGCCCTCATCATCATGTACCTCGATCGGGGCGTCCCATTGCCCGAGGACGTCACGGAGGGTGACCTCAGCTACGGACTGGACGTGCTGGTGAACGTCTTCGTTCCGATCATCGGCGTCGTGCTCGCAACGCGCCGGACCAGCAACCCCATCGGGTGGATGTTCCTGATCGCGGGGTTCTTCCTCGGTCTGGGCAGCTTCACGCAGCAGTACGCCCTCCGGGGCCTGATCGTCGAACCCGGCTCCCTGCCATTGGTCTACGGCGCCGCCTGGGTGGCGAACTGGTCGTGGGCGATCCCGGTCGGGGTCTTGCCGTTGCTGTTCCTGTTGTTCCCCGACGGTAGCCTCCCATCGGCGCGGTGGCGATGGGTGGCATGGCTGGACGCCACCGTCATCACAGCTCTCACCGTTGGGGCCATGGTCCTGGCGGCTTCCGAGTGGAGTACCCCGTTCTCCGCCGATGCGGGCGATGCCTCCGGCTCGTTGAGCTCCCTCTCGATCATCACGTTCGGCATCAGCTTCCTCCTGGTTCTGGTGTGCCTGCCCGTGTCGTTCGTCGGCCTCGTCGCGCGATTCCGTCGTGCACGCGGCGAGGAGCGACTCCAACTCAAGTGGTTCGTCACCGCGGCGGCGTTCGTTGCGGCATCGTTCGCCGTGACCGGCATCTTCACGGGCGTGGAGCTCCTCTCGACCTTCTCGCTCCTCTTCCTCTACGCATCGATCGCGATCTCGGTGTTGAAGTACCGGCTGTACGACATCGACGTCGTGATCGGCAGAGCGGTCGTGTTCACGGTGCTGGCCGCGTTCATCACCGTCGTCTACATCGGACTGGTCGTCGGCGTCGGCACGCTGGTCGGCAACGATCGGAGTCCACTGCTCTCCGCGGTGGCCGCCGCGGTGGTGGCCGTGGCTTTCCAACCGGTGCGTGAGCGCGCACGGCGGCTGGCAAACCGCGTGGTCTACGGCAAGCGCGCGACTCCGTACGAGGTCCTCGCGGGCTTCGCCGAGCGCGCCAGCGAGACCTACTCCACCGACGACGTGCTGCCGCGGCTGGTCCGCGTGTTGGCTGAAGGGATCGGTGCCGAGCGCGCCACCGTGTGGCTGGCCGTGGGTTCGGAGCTCCGGCCCGCGTCGTCATGGCCCGCCGGCGCGACCGCTTCGCCGGTCCTTCGCCGCAGCGGTTCCGATCAGGAGCTGCCGGCATTCTCCGACCGGGAGCGGGCGTTCCCCGTCCGCCACGGCGGCGAACTGCTGGGTGCGATCAGCGTCGTGACGCCGGTGACCGAACCGCTGGGACCCGATCGTGAGCGTCTCGTGTCCGACGTCGCCGCACAGACGGGGTTGGTACTGCGAAACGTGCGGCTGATCGAAGACCTTCGTGAGTCGCGCCGCCGCATCGTCGCCACGCAGGATGTGCGGGCGAAGGCCCTGGAGCGCAACATCCACGACGGTGCGCAGCAACAGCTGGTGGCGTTGGCGGTGAAGCAGCGTCTCGCGGAGTCGCTGGTGGATCGCGATCCCGCGAAGGCCAAGTCGATGCTGGCCGACATCCAGACCGAGACCCACGAAGCGCTCGAGAACCTGCGCGACCTTGCGCGTGGGATCTACCCGCCGTTGCTGGCCGACCAAGGGCTCGCGGCGGCGTTGCAGGCCCAGGCTCGCAAGTCGGTGGTGCCGGTCGATGTCCACGCCGACGGGATCGGTCGATGCTCCCAGGAGGTCGAGTCGGCCGTGTACTTCTCCTGCCTGGAAGCGATGCAGAACGTGGCGAAGTACGCGCACGCCTCGCACGTGACGATCGACCTCGAGCAGGCTGGTGCCTCGCTGTGGTTCGCGGTCGTCGACGACGGGGTCGGCTTCGACGTCGACGCCACCTCCTACGGGACCGGTCTTCAGGGGATGGCCGACCGCCTGGACGCGATCAGTGGCTCGCTGGAGGTTCGCAGCGCTCCGGGAGAGGGGACCACGATCGAGGGCATGGTGCCGCTCGGCTAGCCGCCCCGGACATCTCAGTTCCGGTATCGAAGAGGTCGGCTCAACCGAGAAGCGACCGGACATCCCGGAATCGGTATCCGCTCGGGCCCGGAGCGGCCGGCCGGTATGGGACCATCGAAGGCGCATGGAGATCGGTCTCTACACCTTCGCGGAGCTCTACCCCGACCCCGTGACCGGGGAGACGATCAGCCCTGAGCAGCGGATGCGGAACCTGCTGGAGGAGGTCGAGCTCGCCGACGAACTCGGCCTCGATGTCTTCGGCGTAGGTGAGCATCATCGGCCCGACCTGATCGTGTCCTCGCCGGCGGTGGTGCTGGCCGCCGCCGCCCAGCGCACCGAGCGCGTACGGCTCACCAGCGCGGTGAGCGTGATCAGCTCCGATGACCCGGTCCGGGTGTTCCAGGATTTCGCGACGCTCGACCTTCTGTCGGGCGGACGCGCGGAGATCATGGCGGGCCGTGGCTCCTTCACGGAGTCGTTCCCGTTGTTCGGCTATGACCTCGACGACTACGACGAACTGTTCGAGGAGAAGCTGAAGCTGCTGATCGCGCTCCGCGAACACGAGCACCTCACGTGGAAGGGCCGGCATCGTTCGCCGCTGGACGGCCGAGTGGGCGTCTACCCCCGCCCCGTGCAGGATCCGCTGCCGATCTGGGTCGCCGTAGGTGGCGCCCCGGAATCGGCGTTCCGCGCCGGCACGCTGGGCCTGCCGATGGCGATCGCCATCATCGGAGGGCTCGCCGAGCGGTTCGCGCCCTTCGCGGAACTCCATCACGACGCGGCCCGCCAGGCAGGGTTCGATCCCGTTCCCCCGATCAGCATCAACTCGCACGGCTACATCGCGGAGACGACCGAGCAGGCGATCGAGGAATCCTTCCCCTACGTGGCCGCGATGATGAACACGATCGGCAAGGAGCGCGGCTGGCCGCCGATGACCCTGGACCAGTACGCCGCGAGCGCCACCCTGCGTGGTGCGAACTTCGTGGGTTCACCCCAGGACGTGATCGACAAGATCCTGTTCCAGTACGACGTGTTCCACCACGACCGGTTCTTGGTGCAGTTCAGCGTGGGCACGCTTCCGCACGACAAACTGATGCGCTCGATCGAACTCCTGGGCAAAGAAGTGGTGCCCGTCGTGAAGCAGGAACTCGCTCGCCGCACCAAGTGACCTCGGCTACCAGCCGAGCGCGGTCACGATCTCGAGCGCCACATCGCGGATGGAGCCGATATTCTCGAAGGTGAGGTCGCCGACGGCGTCGCCGCGACCCTCGGCCACCTGTCGTCGTGCTTCGGCGAGGTCGTCCTGCCGCCCGGCCGTCACCGACACGGAGAGCCGGCGTTCGATCTCGTCGAACGGGAGCGTGAGCCTGACCACCGTGAGCGGCATCGCGAGCGCGGCCTGCAGATCGTCCACATCGCGCTGGGTCTCCATCATGCGAGCCAGGGCGAATCGGCGCACGCCCGTGTCGTAGTAGTTGCCCACCACGGCGTCGACGTTCTTCAGCATCACGGGGATCCCCGCCCAGTGGTCGCCCCCCGAACCGGGATCGAACCAGCTCAGCCAGTCGAGGTCGATCGCGCCGTAGCGAACACCGCGCGCTTCCAGGATGTCGGCGATCTCCTCGATCGACGAGGTCTTCCCCGTGCCGAACGCGCCCGTGACCAGCACGGCTTCGGCGTCGGAGCGATCGGCCATCGGCAACCTATCGAGCCTTGCCCTGCCGGAGCAGCGCGACGGACTTGTCGATCCGGCGCTGCCGCGTCTCGGCGGCCTTCGCACCCTGGATCGAGTCCACGTGCCAGCGTTGCTGGCTGTAGCTCAGACCACCGAAGAACGCCTCCGCCGAGGGTTCCGCGGCGAGCGCGGCGGCGAAGTCCTCGGGGACCTCCACCTCCCGCGGCGCGGTGTCCAGCGTGAGCTCGACGTCGACCACATCGCCGGCCGAGACGCCCGCGGCCGTCCGATGCTCCGCGCTCAACGGGAGCATGAACACGTCGCCGTAGGCCGCCACCGTGCTCCGGTAGGTGTGTGCGCCGATCGTGACCTGCACGGGAGGCCGCTTGCCTTTGCCGAGCTCCTCGACGACCTTCGCGGGGACCGGGATGCCCGTGGCGGTCTTGCCGTTCAGCTGGATCGTGGCGCGGAATCGCATGGCGACATCTTCGCTCAGCCGAAGAACTCCTCCAACACGGGAGCGATGGCTTCGTCGGTGACACCGTGCGTCTGGCCCTCGAGGGTGACGTGGCGCGCATCGGGCAGGACCGTCGGCAGTTCCCGCGCGGCGTTGCGCGCCCACTCGGGACTCGCACCGCCATCCATCACCAGGGTCGGCATCGTCACGGTGGCCCACCGTTCCGCTTGGAGCGGGCGGCCCGACATCGTGCCGTCCATGATCACGCCGTCGTAGGCCAGGGTGTGCGCCATGGCCTCCATGGCCGGCCAGAACGGCGCGCTCCGCATCGACGCCACAGCGTCCGCCGGCGCAGCCGCCCCCGTGGTCATGAAGAACTCGACGGCATCGCCTCGCCGGTCCCCGGCCACGAGGTCGGTGAGCTGTGCCACGTAGTCCGGTGGGAGCGGCCGGCGGCTGTCGTCCACCACGAACGGCGGCTCGTAGAGCGCGAGCCGATCGATCGGGAGCCCTCGGGATGCCGCCTCGAGCGCGAGGACGGCGCCGGAGGAATGCCCGTACACGCCCGCCCGGCCGCCGGCGACCTCGAGCACGGCCGCGAGGTCCTCCACCTCTCGCTCGACGGCGTACGGCTCGGCGTCACCGCTCGATCCACGTCCACGACGGTCGTACACGAACACGGCGCACCGTTCGGACAGGAGGGTCGCGAGCGGTGACATCGCCGCCGCGGTCGTCAGGGCACCTCCCACGAACACGACCGCGGGACCGGCGCCCGATCGTTCGAACGCGATCGTGGCGCCGTCCCGCGACCTCACTTCGCTCACGCAGCGCCCTTCGGCGGGATGTTCTGGTTCAGGTGGAACAGGTTGGCGGGGTCGTATGTCGCCTTGATCTGCGTGAGGCGTTCCCAGGTGGATCCGGGGTAAGCAGCGCGCACCCGCTCCGCGCCTTCGTCGTTCACGAAGTTCACATAGGCGCCGCGGTCGTCCTGCTGCAGTGCTTCGTGGAACCCTTCGACCCACGCCTCGCGTGCCGCTCGTTGCTCCAGTTCATCGACGAAGGCGGCGATGTTCACCATGATCTTGCTGTCACGGTGGGCGAACGCGGGGGCATCGGACGGAACCCGGGCGATGGCGCCGCCGAGCACCCGCAGTTGCGCGACCCGCATCGAGGCATCGGATGCCTCGAGGTGTTCCATGATCGTGCTCGCGACCGCGAGGTCGACCTCATCGACGAACATCGTGCGGCTGATGG
>JBKPMF010000174.1:0-8009 GCA_046732015.1 Actinomycetota bacterium | reverse complement strand
CTCGTGGGCTCGGAGATGTGTATAAGAGACAGGAGTACTTCATCGCCACCCACGGTGCCCGCAAGGGTCTCGCCGACACCGCTCTGCGTACCGCCGACTCGGGGTACCTGACGCGTCGTCTGGTCGACGTCGCCCAGGAGCTCATCGTCCGCGAGGAGGACTGCGGCACCGACCGTTCGATCCCGATCGTGGTCAACGTCACCAAGCCCGACGGCTCGGTGGTCAAGAGCGCCCACGTCGACACCTCGCTGTTCGGCCGCGTGTTGGCCGAGGACGTGAAGGTCGGCAGCAAGAAGGTGGCGCTCACGGGCCAGGAGCTCGACGACGAGCTCTCAGCCGTCGTGGTCGAGTCCGGCGTCGAGTCGGTCCAGGTGCGTTCGGTCACGGCCTGTGAGGCCGAGGTCGGCGTGTGCGCCATGTGCTACGGCCGTTCGCTGGCCTCCGGTCGCATGGTCGACATCGGCGAGGCCGTGGGCATCATCGCGGCGCAGTCGATCGGTGAGCCCGGCACGCAGCTCACGATGCGGACGTTCCACACCGGCGGTGTCGCCGGCGAGGACATCACGCACGGTCTGCCGCGTGTGGTCGAGCTGTTCGAGGCGCGCAAGCCCAAGGGCGAGGCGCAGATCACCGAGCTGTCCGGCACCGTCGCGATCGAGGATGACGACGAGAAGCACGTGCGTCGCATCACGGTCACCGACGACACCGGCGACATGGTGGAGTACCCGGTTTCGTTCCGGGCACGCCTCACGGTCGGCAACGGTGACCTGGTCGAGGTGGGCCAGCAGCTCACCGAGGGCTCGGTGAACCCGCACGAGAAGCTGCGGGTCGAAGGTGTTCTGGCGCTGCAACAGCACCTGGTGGACGAGGTCCAGCAGGTGTACCGCAGCCAGGGCGTCACGATCCACGACAAGCACATCGAACTGATCGCGCGCCAGATGCTCCGCAAGGTGCACATCATCGATCCGGGCGAGACCGAGTACCTGCCCGGCGACATGGTGGCCCGGCGCAAGTTCGAGGAGCAGAACGCCGAGGTCGTCGAGAACGGCGGGGTTCCTGCCAGCGCCCGGCCGGTGCTGCTGGGCATCACCAAGGCTTCGCTCGCGACCGACTCGTGGCTGTCCGCGGCCTCCTTCCAGGAGACCACGCGGGTGCTCACCGACGCGGCCATCAGCGCCAAGTCGGACCCGCTGCTCGGCCTCAAGGAGAACGTCATCATCGGCAAGCTGATCCCGGCCGGTTCGGGTCTGTCCCGCTACCGCAACGTCGGGGTCAAGATCAAGCCGGACGCCATCCCCGAGTACTGGCTGGCGCGTCAGCGCGAGCTGGCCGACGCGGCCGCCATGGACTCCGGCGAGCCCGCCCTCGTGGGGCTCACCCGGGAGCAGGCCGAGCAGATGCTCGGTGGATCGCTCTCGGCGGTCTCGACCGACTCGGAGAAGTAACAGGCAGTAGGGAACGCACAGGGCCCCGGGCCCATCGCGCAGGGAACGAAACGCCCTTCGCGATGACCCGGGGCCCTTTCCATTCCTCCGGCGATCTGCTCGGCTTCGAGCGGAGGGCTAGCGGATGGCGAGACTCAGGAGTTCGGCGTGGATGGCGACGGGCCCGGCCATGATGTCGCCTTCCATCCAGGCGGGGCCGCCGCCCCAGTCGGTGACGACACCGCCGGCTTCTTGGATCAGGAGGCCGCCGGCGGCGACGTCCCAGGGGCCCAAGGCGAGTTCGAAGAAGCCGTCGAAGACACCTTCGGCCACCCAGGCGAGGTCGAGACTGGCCGCGCCGGGGCGGCGGAGATCCTCGAACCGGGCCAGGGCGGCGGTCATGGTGATCAGGTAGCCCTGCAACAGGCGAGCCTTGCGCCGGAATGGGAACCCGGTAGCCACCACCGCTCGTGAGGCGGGGCGGTCGGACACCTTGAGCCGCACGGGTTCTGCGTCGCCTCGGTGGGCCCAGCACCCTTCTCCGCGACCGGCGACGTAGGTGGTGTCCAGGAACGGCGCGCACACGCTGCCCGCGATCGGCAGCCCTCGCTCCACGAGCGCCACCGACACCCCCACCGCCGGGAACCCGTGGGCGAAGTTGGTGGTGCCGTCGAGCGGGTCCACGACCCAGTACCGATCGCCGGTCTCGCCGCCGCCTTCCTCGCCGTGGACCGGGATGTCGGGGCTGGCCTCGCGCAGGTAGGCGCTGATGGCGGCCTCCGAGGCGAGATCGACGTCGGTGACGTAGTCGCCGGGGAGTCCCTTCGCCGCCAGGGAGGTGCCGCTGTGGAGCCCCGCGTCCCGGACGATCGTGGCCCCGGTTTCGGCGGCGCGGGCCGCCACCTGGGTCCAACGGGCGATCGTCGCAGTCACGCGCGGCACGCTACCAGGTGCGGTTTGCTAGGCTGAGTGCGTCGCACGATGTGTGATGCGCGGTGGGCCCGGTTCCCTCACGGTCCGGGAGGCACCTCTCGCGTTGACGCTCGTGTGTGTGACCTGTAGGTTTACGGGTCGCGTCCCGGCTCGGCGGGCCACCGGACGCGATCACTCCGGTTCCGGAGTGGGTTCCAAGAAGAGCGGTCGGCGTTTTCGCTGCGCTCCAACGGATATGGAACGGCCCGCGGACACGGTTCACGCCGGGTCCTGGTGTTTGACAACGGAAGAGTGCAGACGAGAGATCTATGCCTACGATCCAACAGCTCGTACGGTCGGGCCGAGAAGCCCGCAAAGAGAAGACGAAGGCTCCCGCGCTGAAGGGATCCCCCCAGCGGCGTGGCGTCTGCACGCGTGTCTACACCATGACCCCCAAGAAGCCGAACTCCGCGCTTCGCAAGGTCGCTCGCGTCCGACTGACCTCCCAGATCGAGGTCACCTGCTACATCCCGGGCGAGGGTCACAACCTGCAGGAGCACTCGATCGTCCTCGTGCGAGGCGGCCGGGTGAAGGACCTGCCGGGTGTCCGCTACAAGATCGTGCGCGGCACGCTCGACACCGCCGGCGTGAAGGACCGCAAGCAGGCCCGTTCCCGCTACGGCGCCAAGAAGGGTGGGAACTAAGCATGCCGCGCAAGGGCCCAGCCGCACGTCGCGAGGTTGCCCCCGACCCCGTCTACCAGAACCCGCTGGTCACCCAGCTCATCAACAAGGTCCTGTTGGACGGCAAGAAGACCGTGGCCGAGCGTGCCGTTTACGAGGCGCTCGAGCAGATCAGCCAGAAGACCGCCAACGACCCGGTGATCACCCTCAAGAAGGCCGTCGAGAACGTGCGGCCCATGCTCGAGGTCAAGTCCCGTCGCGTCGGCGGTGCCAGCTACCAGGTACCGATCGAGGTCAAGCCGTCGCGCGGCACCACGCTCGCGCTGCGGTGGCTGGTGACCTACAGCCGCGCCCGCCGTGAGAACTCCATGGCCGAGCGCCTGACCTCGGAGATCATGGACGCCGCCAACGGCACGGGCACCTCGGTCAAGCGACGCGAGGACATGCACAAGATGGCCGAGGCGAACAAGGCGTTCGCGCATTACCGGTGGTGACCGAGGAACGTTCACAGAACCGGCCTTCCTGGGCCGGTTCTCGGATGAAGGGGGTCCGTTGATGGCGGTCCCCGCGGAGACGATGCAGGTGGCAACGACCGAACAGGACGTCAAGACGAAGGGCGCGAAGGGACTCGAGATCCGCGAGTACCCGCTCGCTCGCACGCGCAACATCGGCATCATGGCCCACATCGACGCGGGCAAGACCACCACGACCGAGCGCATCCTGTACTACACCGGCAAGGCCTACAAGATCGGTGAGGTCCACGAAGGTACGGCCCAGATGGACTGGATGGCGCAGGAGCGCGAGCGCGGCATCACGATCACGTCGGCGGCCACCACCTGTCAGTGGAAGGGCCACTGGATCAACATCATCGACACGCCCGGCCACGTCGACTTCACGGTCGAGGTCGAGCGGTCGCTGCGGGTGCTCGACGGTGCCGTCGCGGTCTTCGATGCCGTGGCGGGTGTCGAGCCGCAGTCCGAGACCGTGTGGCGCCAGGCCGACCGCTACGCCGTCCCGCGCATCTGCTTCGTCAACAAGATGGACCGCACGGGCGCCGATTTCGAGCGCACGGTCGGCATGATCGTCGACCGCCTGGGCGCCAATCCCCTCGTCCTGCAGCTTCCCTGGGGCACCGAGGCCGATCTGCACGGGGTCATCGACCTCGTGGAGATGAAGGGCCACTACTGGGAAGGCGAGATGGGCGAGGACTGGAAGGACACCGAGATCCCCGAGGAGTACATGGAAGCGGCCAAGGCCGGCCGCCATGAGCTCTTCGAGAAGCTCGCCGACCACGACGAAGCCCTGATGGAGAAGTTCATCGCGGAGGAGGAGCCCACCCTCGAGGAGCTCCGCCGCGCGATCCGCCGCGCCACCCTGGCGAACGAGGGTGTCCCGGTGCTCTGCGGTTCGGCGTTCAAGAACAAGGGTGTCCAGCTGGTGCTCGACGCCGTCGTGCACTACCTGCCCAGCCCGATCGACGTGCCGCCGGTCGAGGGCCACAAGCCCTTCAAGGAAGACGAGCACGTCACCCGCGAGGCCGACGACTCCGCGCCGTTCTCCGCGCTGGCGTTCAAGATCATGAGCGACGCCTACGTCGGGCGGCTCACCTACCTGCGGGTCTACTCCGGCGTGCTCCACAGCGGCTCCCACGTGCTGAACAGCACGAAGGATCGCAAGGAGCGCATCGGGCGGGTCCTGCAGATGCACGCCAACCACCGCGAGGATCTTGAAGCGGCGTACACGGGCGACATCGTGGCCGTGGTGGGCCTGAAGCACTCCACCACCGGCGACACGATCTGCGACCCCGACAAGCCCGTGGTGCTGGAGTCGATCACCTTCCCCATCCCGGTCATCTCGGTCGCCGTGGAGCCCAAGACCAAGGCCGACCAGGACAAGCTGGGCGCCGGGCTCGCGAAGCTCTCGGACGAGGACCCCACCTTCGTCGTGAAGTTCGACGACGAGACCGGCCAGACCGTGATCTCCGGCATGGGCGAGCTGCACCTCGACATCATCGTGGACCGCCTCAAGCGCGAGTTCTCGGTCGATGCCAACGTGGGCCGTCCGCAGGTCGCCTACCGCGAGACCGTGCGCCGCGAGGTGCACAAGGTCGAGGCGCGGTTCGTGCGCCAGACCGGCGGCAAGGGCCAGTTCGCGCACGTCTACATCGACCTGGAGCCCACGGGCCCCGGCGGTGGGTATGAGTTCATCAACAAGATCGTGGGCGGCAAGATCCCGCGGGAGTACATCCCGGCCGTGGACCAGGGCATCCAGGAAGCCTTGGACAACGGCATCCTGGCCGGCTACCCCATGGTCGACGTCCGCGCCACGCTCATCGACGGTTCCTTCCACGAGGTGGACTCGTCGGAGATGGCGTTCAAGATCGCGGGTTCCATGGCCGTGAAGGACGCCGCCCGCAAGGCCGACCCGGTGATCCTGGAACCTGTCATGGAGTTCGAGGTCACCACGCCCGAGGAGTTCCTCGGCGACGTGATGGGCGACGTCACCGCCCGCCGTGGGCGCATCGAGAACATCGATGAGCGCAGCGGCCAGAAGCTCGTCCGTGTGCTGGTGCCGCTCGCCGAGCTCTTCGGCTACGCCACCGAGCTGCGGTCGCGCACCCAGGGACGAGCAGCGCACAGCCCCATGCAACTCCACGCCTACAACGAAGTGCCGACGCAGATCGGCAAGGAGATCGTCGCCCGCGTCATGGGCGAGTAGCCCGCGTCAGCGAGAACCGAGAAGGGAACGGAAGATGGGCAAGCAGAAGTTCGAGCGCACCAAGCCACACGTCAACATCGGCACCATGGGCCACATCGACCACGGCAAGACCACGCTGACGGCTGCCATCACCAAGCGTCAGGCGGACAAGGGCCTCGCCGACTACACCCCGTTCGACCAGATCGACAAGGCCCCGGAAGAGCGTGAGCGCGGCATCACGATCGCGATCGCGCACGTGGAGTACCAGACGGACAACCGTCACTACGCCCACGTGGACATGCCGGGCCACGCCGACTACGTCAAGAACATGATCACCGGCGCCGCGCAGATCGATGGCGCGATCCTGGTGGTCTCGGCCGCCGACGGTCCCATGCCCCAGACCCGTGAGCACGTGCTGCTCGCCCGTCAGGTCGGCGTGCCCTACATCGTCGTGGCGCTGAACAAGTGCGACATGGTGGATGACCCCGAGCTGCTCGAGCTGGTGGAGCTCGAGGTCCGTGAGCTGCTCACCTCCTACGAGTTCCCCGGTGACGACACCCCCGTGATCCAGGTGTCGGCGCTGAAGGCGCTCGAGGGCGACGAGGAGTGGAACGTCAAGATCGACGAGCTCATGGAGGCGTGCGACACCTACATCGCCGAGCCCGTGCGCGACACCGACAAGCCCTTCCTCATGCCCATCGAGGACGTCTTCTCGATCACCGGGCGAGGCACCGTGGTGACCGGTCGCGTCGAGCAGGGCGTGCTCAAGAAGATGGAAGAGGTCGAGATCGTCGGCATCAAGGACACGACGAAGACCACCGCCACCGACCTCGAGATGTTCCGCAAGCTCCTCGACGAGGTGCAGGCGGGCGACAACGTCGGCATCCTGCTGCGCGGTATCGACAAGGAAGACGTCGAGCGCGGTCAGGTGCTGGCCAAGCCCGGCAGCATCACGCCCCACACCAACTTCAAGGCGCAGGTCTACATCCTGGGTAAGGAAGAGGGCGGACGGCACACCCCGTTCTTCAACGGCTACCGTCCGCAGTTCTACTTCCGCACCACGGACGTCACCGGCGCCGCGGCGCTGCCCGAGGGTGTCGAGATGGTGATGCCCGGTGACAACGTCGAGATGGTCGTCGAGCTCATCGCTCCCATCGCCATGGAGGACGGCCTCCGCTTCGCGATCCGCGAGGGCGGCCGCACCGTGGGTGCCGGGCGCGTCACCGAGATCATCAAGTAGTCGTCCGAGACACCGTCAGTCAGTAGGAAGAGGCGCAACGTGGCAGGACCGAAGATCAGGATCAAGCTCCGGGCCTACGATCACCGGATGCTCGACGTCGCCGCGCGCGACATCGTCGAGCACGTCACCCGCACGGGGGCGAAGGTGGTCGGTCCGGTGCCGCTGCCGACCGAGCGCAACATCTACACGGTGATCCGGTCGCCGCACAAGTACAAGGACTCGCGCGAGCACTTCCAGATGCTCACGCACAAACGGCTGATCGACATCGTCGACGCCACCTCCAAGACGGTGCAGGAGCTCCAACGCCTGAACCTGTCGGCCGGGGTCGACATCGAGATCAAGCTCTAGAGGACGACATGCCAGAAGACGTGCCAGGAGACATGAGAGCCATCAAGGGCATCTTGGGAACGAAGCTGGGCATGACCCAGGTCTTCGACGACACGCATGCCATCCCGGTCACGGTGATCAAGGCCGGGCCGTGCGTCGTGGCGCAGGTCAAGTCCATCGAGGGCGACGGCTATGAGGCCGTGCAGCTCGCGTTCGGTGACGTGCGCGAGTCCAAGGTCACCAAGCCCATGAAGGGCCACTACGACAAGTTCGACGTCGAGGAGCCGCGGCGCCACCTGGTGGAGCTGCGCACCGACGACGCTGCGTCGTACACCGCCGGCCAGGAGTTGCGGGCCGACGTGTTCGCGGTGGGCGACAAGGTCGACGTCGTGGGCGTCTCGAAAGGCAAGGGGTTCAGCGGGGTCATGCGCCGGCACGGGTTCCACGGCTTGCGCGCGAGCCACGGCGTGCAGAAGAAGCACCGTTCGCCCGGTTCGATCGGCGCCTGTGCCACGCCCAGCCGCGTCTTCAAGGGGATGCGGATGGCGGGCCAGCACGGCAGCAGTCGCGTGACGGTGCTGAACCTCGAGATCGTCCAGGCCGACCCCGAGCGCAACGTGCTCCTGGTCAAGGGCGCGGTGCCCGGCCCCAACGGCGGGCTGGTCATGGTGCGCTCGGCCGTGAAAGCGCCCGTGGGGAGCGGAGCCTGATGGCGAAGGTCGACGT
>JBKPMF010000173.1:0-5456 GCA_046732015.1 Actinomycetota bacterium | reverse complement strand
GTACGGCGACACGGTCCGGGTCGTGGAGATCGGGGACTACTCAAAGGAGCTGTGCGGTGGCACGCACGTCCATCACACGGGCCACGTCGCGGTGGTGCGCATCCTGCACGAAGGTTCGATCGGTTCCGGGATGCGTCGCATCGAGGCGCTCGTGGGACCGGACGCCCTGCTCGAGATCAACGCCGAACGGTCGCTGCTGCGAGGCCTGGTCGAAGCCGTCGGGTCGAACGACCCGGCCACGGCCGCCGAGCACGCCCGCAAGATCGTCGAGGAGAACAAGCGCCTCAAGGGCGAACTCGGCCGCCTGCGTGCGGGGGACCGCGATGCGGTCATCACCGCCCTGGTGGAGGGCGCCGTCGCGGTCGACGGCGTGGCATTGGTGGTCTCGGAGATCCCGGGGGAGGATCCCGGCGGGCTGCGTGACCTGGCGCAGAAGGTCCGGGATCAGCTGTCGGATCAGGCGGCCGCGATCGTCGTGGGCAACGGGGAGGGCGGCAAGGCGATGTTGGTGGCCGCGGTCACCGGGCCTGCCGTGGAGCGGGGAGTCACCGCCCCGGCGATCCTGGCGACCGCCGCCACGGTGATCGGTGGAGGGGCCGGTGGCAAGGACATCCTGGCCAACGCGGGCGGCAAGCACCCCGAGCGGGTGCCGGACGCGCTCGGCGGTATCCCGGCGCGCCTCGAGGAGCTCCTCGGAGCTCGCTAGCGATGCCCGACGGGCCCGCAGGATCGGGCGTTGCCCACGGCCGGGCGCTCGGCCTCGACCTCGGTGACGCGCGGATCGGTGTCGCGGTCTCCGATCCCGATCGACGCCTCGCGGTCCCCGTCGGCACGATCCATGTGGGCCAGCCCCCGGGCGAGCTGAAGGCGGTCGCCGCCCTGGTCGCCGAGCACGACGCCACCGTCGTGGTCCTGGGGCACCCGCGGTCCATGTCGGGCGAGTCGGGGGCTCGTGCGCAGCAGGCCGAGGCGTTCGCCGAGGGCCTCCGCGCGATCCTCACCGTGCCCGTCGAACTGCAGGACGAGCGCCTGTCCACCGTGGAAGCCGAGCGTTCGCTGCGGGAAGCCGGCATCAAGGGGCCCGAACGGCGCCGCGTGGTGGATCGAACGGCCGCCGCGGTGATCCTGCAGGCGTGGCTCGACGCCGGGCCGCGGGGTTCCGCCTGAGCGCAAGGCGCCTGTCCTTGACGGTCCTGCCCGGTATCCTCGTCGAGGATGGAGACACAGACCACGCCGCGGCGAGCGGCCCGCCATGACCGCGATCCCCGCCGCGACGACCTCCGCCCTCGCCGAACCACCCTGCTGGTGTTGTTCATGGTGTTCGTCGTGCTCGTGGGCGCCATCGTGTGGGCCGGCAACTACTACGCGGGGTGCAAGGCCGCGCCGGAGGCCTCGAAACAGACGGTGAACTTCACGGTGCCGGACGGGGCGTCGGCCGGCGAGGTCGTCGATGCCCTCAAGGGCGAGGGACTGATCAACTGCAACGGATTCGTCGGCAATCTCCTGATGCGTGGCACAGGCAAGACCGATCAGATCCGTGCGGGCGACTACCAGCTGAACCCCGGCATGACGCTCGATGAGATCGTCACGATCCTCACCACGGCCCCCAAGAAGATCCCCACCACGAGCGTGCTGATCCCGCCCGGGTATCGCCTCACCCAGATCGCCTCCACCTTGCAGGACACGCTGAAGATCCCCCAGAAGGCGTTCCTGGATGCGGCCAACAGCGGGGAGTACTCGCTGGAGCCCTACCTGCCCGAGGGGACACCGACGGTCGAGGGGTTCATCTGGCCCGAGACCAATCGGTTCCCCACGAAGGGCACCACCGCCGACGACGTCATCACCACCGGGTTGGACCAGTTCGGCGCCGCGGTGAAGGACCTGCCGTGGGATCGCGCGGCGTCCCTGGACGTCACCCCCTACCAGGTCATGGTGATCGCCTCGATGATCGAGAAAGAGGCCATGATCGACGCCGATCGCCCGCTGATCTCGGCCGTGATCTACAACCGGCTGCGTGAAGGCATGACCTTGGGGATCGACGCCACGGTGGGCTACATCGACCCCGACCCCAGCGATGGTCTCACCACGCCCGACTTCGAGATCGACAGCCCGTACAACACGCGGCTGAACACGGGGCTCCCGCCGACGCCGATCGCGAGTCCGAGTCTCGCGTCGATCAAGGCGGCGCTCGATCCCGCGAACGTCGGGTACTTCTACTACGTGGCCTGCGGCGACGACGGTGGCCACCGCTTCAGCATCGACTACGACACGTTCCTCGAGAACGTCGATGTCTGCCTCTGAGCAGGACCGGGCCAGGTCGATCCATGGGGGCACGCGAACCCTAGGGGTGATCGGATGGCCGGTCGAACACAGCCTGTCGCCCACGATCCACAACGCGGCGTTCCGATCGATGGGGCTGCCCTGGGTCTACATCCCGTTGCCGGTGGCGCCGGGAACCCTGCCGCAGGCGCTCGCCGGGCTGGTGGCGTTGGGGTTCGAGGGGGCCAACATCACGATGCCCCACAAGACCGAGGCCGCAGCCCTCGCCGACGAGCTCACGGAAGACGCGCGCCTGCTGGGAGCGGCCAACACGCTCACCGTGCAGAACGGGGCGATCCTGGGCGACAACACCGACGCCCCGGGGTTCGAACGGTTCCTGCGGACCGACGCTGGGTTCGAGGCCAGCGGGGCGAGCGCCTTGCTCTTCGGCGCCGGTGGTGCCGCCCGGGCGGTGGCCCTGGCGCTGGCTAGGAGTGAGGTGGCCGCCCTCACGGTGGCGGCGCGTGAGCCCGCCACGGCCATGGCCATCGTGGAACTGCTCGAGGGGTTCCCCGTCGAGGTTCGTGTGATCGCGCTCGGTGAGGCCGCCGGATCCGAGGCCGATCTGATCGTGAACGCCACCCCGGTAGGCGCCGACGGGGTCGGCACGCTTCCCGCGACGGCCCTTGGTCCAACGGTGGTCGTGGTCGACCTGTCGTACCGCTCGCCGACACCGCTCCTCGCCTCGGCCGAACGATCGGGCGCAACCTCGTTCTCCGGGCTGGGACTCCTCGTGCAGCAAGCGGCCCTGTCGTTCGAACGCTGGACCGAACGACCGGCGCCGCTCGCCGTGATGGCGGACGCGGCGCGCGTGGCCTCGGCCGAACGGGTCTGACGCCTGGGAAATCCCCGATCTCGGGTACGCGGACCTCAAGCACCCCCATCGGCCCGACGATGCTGCCAGGGAGATGGACGACTATTCCGCGCTCGCACAGCGGATCGCTGTCACCGTGTCCGGCGTGCGGGGCTCATTGATCCTGTCCAGGGACGGCTTGGTGCTGGGCTCCTTCCCCGAGAACGACGAGGGCCCGGCGAAGTCGGCCTGGTTGAAGTTCGTCACCCTGGGGGAGCCGGACAAGAGCTTCGTGGAGTTCCCCGATCAGGTGTGGGCGTTCGTCAAACGGGGCGCGTACGCGGCGTTCTCCGTGGCCGAGCCCGGCACCCGGCCGGGCATCCTGGTCGACCAGATGGAGCAGGTGCTCTTGGCTGCCGAGGAGGGCAGGTCCAAGCGTGAGGCCGTCCGCCTGCCGGATGCCGCTTCGGCGCCTTCCGGCAAGCCGCGAACCTCGCTGCACCCCACGACCGGCAAGCCGCAGGCCGAAGAGGTGGTGGCGGCGATCCCGGCCGCCGACGAGTTCATGGAAGCGCCGGCGGGCGAGGGGCACTGGCGCCGCGGACCCGAGGCGTCGGAGCCCTCGTTCGCGAACACCGGCGGTGATGCCTCGGCCACCGATCCACCGCTCACGGCCTCAGAGGCGCCTTCGCTCCCACCGGAGTCCCCCGGCGGGGGATCGGGTGAGGCGGCAGATGCCGCAGCGGCCTCTGCGCTCACGAAAGAGCCCAAGAAGCTGGTCTCTGCCGCGGCCGATGGCGGGGGCGACGACGACGCTGAGGTCGACCGGGTGCTGCTGGCCAAAGAGTTCTCGGGATTGCTTCAGGTGGACTCGGACGATGACGAAGCAAGTTCCTGATGACCTAGACCGAACGCAAGCTTCGGGCTCCGACGCCCGTACCTGAAACAGACCTCGAGGACGGCGATGACCACGGTCAAGCGCAAGTCGAAACAGCTCGGTCAGATCCTGATCGAGCTGGGCATGATCACGCCGGAACAGCTCGAGCAGGCGCTCGAGGAACACCGGCGCACCCCCAAGTCGATCGGCCGCGTGCTGATCGACATGGGCATGATCAAGGAGGGCGACCTCGTCCGGGCGCTCGCTGAACAGGTCGGCCTCGAATTCGTCGATCTCGCCGAACACCCCATCGATCCCACCGCCACGACGCTGCTCCCCGAAGCGCTCGCCCGCCGCTACCGCGCGATCCCCATCGGCGAACGCGACGGCAAGCTCCTCGTGGCGATGTCCGACCCCGCGAACGTCTACGCGCTCGACGACATCCGCACGATCACGAACCGGGACGTCCAGCCGCTGGTCGCGACCGCCGGGGACGTCGAACGCGCGATCCAGAAGTTCGCTGGGATGGACGGCCAGGTCGAAGCCCTGGCCAACGTCGCCGCCGATGCGATCGAAGGCGAAGAAGAGCAGATGGAGGCGGCGCTGGAGGACGCCCCCATCGTCAAGCTCGTCAACGCGATCATGACCCAGGCCGTCGGCGACCGAGCCTCCGACGTCCACATCGAACCGGCCGAGCGCAACGTCAGGATCCGCTTCCGGGTGGACGGCGTGTTGCACGAGCCGATGCCCCCGGCCCCCAAGAACATCCAGGGCGGCCTGATCAGCCGTCTCAAGGTCATGGCCGAGCTGAACATCGCCGAGAAGCGGGTTCCCCAGGACGGACGCATCAGCATGAAGGTAGGCGGCAAACAGCTCGACCTGCGTGTCGCCACCTTGCCGACGGTGCACGGCGAGAAGGTCGTCATTCGAGTCCTGGACAAGTCGAACGCCCTGCTGCGCCTCGAGGACCTCGGCTTCCTTGAGGAGTCCTACAAGCAGTTCTCGAAGTCCTTCAAGAAACCCTACGGAGCGATCTTGGTCACCGGCCCCACGGGGTCGGGGAAATCGACCACGATGTACTCCACGCTCAACATCCTCAACGAGGAAGACAAGAACATCATCACCGTTGAGGACCCGGTCGAGTACCGGCTCGCCGGCGTGAACCAGATGCAGGTGAACCCGAAGGCCGGACTGACGTTCGCGGCCGCCCTCCGTTCGATCCTGCGCGCCGACCCCGACATCGTCCTGATCGGTGAGGTCCGCGACAAGGAGACGGCCACGATCGCGATCGAGGCGGCCCTCACGGGTCACCTCGTCCTGACTTCGCTGCACACGAACGATGCCCCGAGCGCGATCACGCGACTTACCGAGATGGACGTCGAGACGTTCCTCGTTGCGTCAGCGATCGACGCGGTGGTGGCACAGCGGCTCGCCCGGGTGCTGTGTGAGCGATGCAAGGAGCCATAC
>JBKPMF010000172.1:0-4617 GCA_046732015.1 Actinomycetota bacterium | reverse complement strand
GATCAGCACGATCCCCCACAGGATCGCGCCGCGGATCGCGGTGACGATGCCGGCGATCACGAGGATGGCGGCGATGATCCACAGGATCGTGTCGGTCGTTCCCTCGTTGCCCCCGTTCTGGGCGATGAACCCCAGGACGGTCGATGCGGTCGTGCTAAGCATGGTGTCCCTCCGTCTCTTCGCCTTCCGTTGGCGCGAACCTCGTCTACCCACACAGGCTTCCCGCAAACTGACACGACATCGTTTTTCGGCGTGGACGACCGTGATCGCGTTCAGTTCGTCGGCTCGTCGGCAGGGAGACCACCGACGTAGTCGGCGACGCCATCGCCCCGATAGAGATACTCCATGACCCCAACGACGCCAGGAGCTTCGGCTTGCTCGGATGCGTCCCGCTCGACGATCGTGAGGGGTTCGTCGACCGATAGCGCGTCGGGGTGAACGAGACGTGACTCTCCGTCGAGGGGTCCTCCTCTCAGGAGGACCGCGATCGTGTCCTCCACCGGTTCTCCGGCGTGGGACGCGGATGTTCTCCCGCCGGCGGATCCGGCTCGCGCCTGCGCATCCGGATCCCCATCGAGGTCGTCTCGTCCCACGACTTCGAGTCCTTCGCGATCGAGGGTGGCGAGCAGTGCGTCGTCAGTGACCTGCGACCGGTCATACCGCACGATGTAGACGCCGTCTTCACCGAGGATCGCCGAGACGATGCCGGGGATCTCGGTCAGAACGATGGCTACATCGTGGGGACGATGGTCAAGCGTGTCGCGGGCGAACGCCCGTCCTTCCCTGGTGTCCTTCATGGCCGACCCATACCCGCACTCGCGGTCCCACACACCCTGCGGAGCGCACCGGACACGCCTCTCCGGTCGTTGGCCTCCACAGCATCAGCCTCGGCCAACGGCTTCGGTCACCGCGGCACGTTCCAAGACGCCTTTGCCCCGTCGCTCCGGCGGGAACTCGTATACGGCGTACGGACGCCGCAGGACGGGCTGCGCCACGTTGCGCACGGCGACTCCTCCATGCGTGAGGCCCTGCTCGACGCCGCGATGGGCATGGCCATGGACGATGAGATCGACGTCGTGGCGGTCGGCCGATTCGGCGAAGAGGTAGCTCCCCAGGAAGGGGAAGATCTCGGGGGGTTCCCCGATGAGGGTGTTCCGCACCGGCGCATAGTGCAGCAGCAGGATCTTGATGTCCGCGGTGAGCGCGGCGAGCTGGGCCTCAACCACCTCGGCTCGTTCCGTCGTGTGACGGATGAACGCCTTCATCTCCGGTTCGCCGAACTCCGTCGCGTTGGTGCCCTCGAACCCTCCCCCGAAGCCCTTCGCTCCGACGATCCCGACGGTGGTGCCCTCGATCTGCAGGATCTCGGTCTCACCCTCGAGGACACAGATCCCCGCGTCGAGCAGTACAGCTCGCACCTGATCGGCCTCGTCCGAATGATGGTCGTGGTTCCCGAGGACCGCGATCACGGGGGTGGCCAGCCCGTCGAACTCGCCGGCCAGCACGGCAGCTTCTTGGGCGGTGCCCGATTTCGTGAGGTCGCCTGCCAAGAGCAATACGTCAGCTTCCTCGTCCAACCGCTCGAAGGTGGGTCGGATGACCCCGCCGCTGTCCAATCCTGCGTGAACATCACCGACCGCTGCGAGACGGATCATCGCATCCGCTCGACGCTCGGATCGGGTCCGTAATCCGCGACGGTGGTCAAGTTGTCGACCGACAGGTCCGGTGCCAGCTCCTCGACGACCAGACGGACCGCGTCCCGCCGCTGGGTGGTGGGGACGACGCCGGTGATCTGTGCCCGTCCCGCCGTCACCAGCACCACGAGTTCCGGCTCCTGGACGCGGGCGTCGCCGGCTAACGCGGCCTGAAGATGCGCGGCCCGATACGCATCATCCTCAGGCACCGGGGGTCCGCTCCAACAATCCGACCTTGGACATCAGCGCTTGGATCGGCTCGGGGGGCACGACGAGGTCGTTCGAAGTTGCGAACAAGAGCAAGCTCAGCATCCTCCTCGCCCCGTGTTGACATGAGCGACGGACGAGGTAGGGCCAATCCAACGGAGCCCGCGAGACGATGCCGAGCGCGTCGTACCAGTAGCGGGCGGTGTCTTCCGTGGCTGCGACGGCTTTCATGACGATCAGGTCCTCCGGGGGGGCGATGGGGACGGACCGGCCCCGGAAGCTCTCGACACTGGCCCGTGTCAGCATCTCCTCATCCAGCATGATGTCGGGGGACGCGCGGAACAGGATGTCGACCTCGATCCCATCCATCGCTGCCTTGTACAGCCAGTGCTCGAACTTGACGAACGTGTGGAAGCCTTCAGCCTCGAACGCGGCCAGTACCTCCGGCAGCGACTCCGGGCGCACGAGAAGGTCGATATCCTTGGTGCCTCGGTCTCGCCCCCAGATCGCAGAACCGATCTCTCCGATCATGAGGTACGGCACCCCGCTGCAGCGGTCCATCGCCAAAAGGGTCCGATCGAGGACGTCGAGGATCGCGGACTCCGCAGGTGCGGCTGCAGCAACCGACTTCGAGGCGAGCATGGCGGTCGTCTACCCTGCGCACAACTACTGGAAACCATCCGTTCCCAGGCCAAACGAACCTCAGCTGGGGCCAGGGCCCTCAGTGTTCTCATCGGGTGTCGGTGGCGTCCGACCCTTGCTCGCGTCCTCATCTGGGGGCGGCGTGCTCGCAGACGCCAACCGCTGCGCCACCTGGGCGGCGGCTCCTTCGGCCACGGCCACGAGCACGTCACCGATGCGTGCAGGTAGATCCGCCTTGTAGCGGAGGGCATCGATCGTCGCAGCCATACGCGGACGGATGCGTTCGATCTCCTGCCGGACCTCGTCTACCCGATCGTCCTCAGTTCCTCGGCCCGTGTTCGGATCCACTCGGCATCCTCCTTCGCGGCCTCGATGGCTTCGGTTGGAGCGAGGGGCAGGGCGCCCCGGAACCTTGCTCGGGCAACCAGCATGAGCACGGTGGCGACACAGGAAAGGGCCAGCCCAACGATCGTGGCCGCCGCCCACGCCGGCAGCGCAAGCGCCAGGGCGAGTACCGCCGCCGCCGTGAAGGTCAAGAAGGCACCGGCTGCGATCAGCAGGCCGGCGCCCAGCATCGCCGCGCCGGACCTCGCTTCCGATGTCTTCTCCTTGAACTCACGAGCCGCGATCCGGGCCTCGCACAGGACCAAGGCCTTCGAATCTGCGACGAGCGATCGAAGGAGGTCTACCGTCGCTGCGTCTCGACGCTCCCCGTACTCGGTGCCTGTCGTGTCCATGACTCTCCTTCTCGTCCGCGCATCGAGCGAGTCCTTCCCTTCTGCGACAAGACTCAGTCCTTGCGGGCCGTTTGATTCCTGACCACCGGGGAAGGGCAGCGGTGATGGAGCAGCGGCGGAGGTCGATGTGAGCAACGTTCAAGAAGGCGACGCGACCACTACATCGGTGCACGACCTCCACGATGCCGGCAAGGTGGTCGTGCAAGCTGCCGGAACGGTCGCGGTCGATCGCCTCCGAACGGAGGTGGACGCCCGATCCAGTCGAACTGCCGTCGAGATCAAGACGATCGCGGTGGCGATGCGCGCTTCCAGCGCCAGCCTCCGAGAGCAGGGCCATGAGAGCCACGCAGCCTTCGTCGATGAGATCGCCGGTCGGGCCGATCGACTCGCAGCACGGCTGGCGTCGGCCGACACCGATGATCTTGTGGAAGACGCCAAACATCTCGCGGCAGAAGCTGCCGCCTACGCAAGACGAGAACCGATCCTGGTGATCGCTGGCGCGTTCACGCTCGGCTTGCTCGTACCGAAGGTGCTCGACGCGCTCAGTGAACAACGATCCGAGGAGGGGACATGATGGACGAGAACGAGCAATCAGGGTTGGAAACCGTCACGGAGAAGGCGGGCGAGGCCGCCTCAGCCGTCGGCAGTGGGGCGAAGAAGGTTGTATCGGTGGTGGCGGAGAATCCGGTACTCGCGGCGGCCAGCGCCGCAGCGGTTGGCGCTGCTGTTGGAGGAACCGCACTCGCCAGGGAGAAGAAGCGGCAGGCTTCAGCGTCGAAGAAGCGGCAGCCCGCAAAGAAGACGTCAGCGAAGACCACGAAGCGACGCTCTCCGGCGAAGTCGACGGCGAAGAAGTCGACGGCGAAGAAGTCGACGGCGAAGAAGTCGACCACTGGAAGGTCGACGGCGAAGAAGTCCTCGGCACGCGGCACGGCTGCGAAGCCGTCCCGGAAGTCCACGTCCAAGAAATCGACGGCCAAGAGAGCATCTTCCTCCAAGTGATCCCCTCAGGAGACCTTGCCGACGCCTGAGAGCAACTCGCCGACGAGGAGTTCGCGAACCACTGCCATCGCCGGACGCTCAGGGCGATCGGGCTCGTTGCGTCGACATCAGCGGCGCCCTCAAGACGCCGAGCGATACCGACCGCGTCGGTCACCGCGGGCTCCTGCAGGCATGCTCTTACGACCGACAGACCGACGTTGCCCGTGGCCCGTGAATCGCGACCCTCAACGCTCGGCCCCCCGCCACCTGCCTTCGAAAACGGCATCCATCAGACTTCCCTCGACGGCTCTGCTGGGGCATCCTCGGGCGAGACGTCCTCTTCTGGGCGGGCATCC
>JBKPMF010000171.1:0-8107 GCA_046732015.1 Actinomycetota bacterium | reverse complement strand
TGTCCGAACCGCTCGCGAGCATCGACGAACCCGCCGCCAACGAGGCCCCCGACCCTCCGCTCGACCCTCCGGCCGTGACGTCGGGGTTCCACGGGTTGCGGGTCACGCCCCACAACGCCGAGTGGGTGAAGCCGGCGCACGAGAGTTCGGGCGTGGTGGTGCGCGCATGCACGACCGCCCCCGCCTTGAGGATCCGTTCGCCGAGCGGCGAGGTGAGCTCCGCCACCTCGTCGATCGCCACGGAACCGTGGCGCATCCGCCATCCGCGTACCGGCACCTCCTCCTTGAGCACGACCGGCAGCCCTTCCAGCGGGCGGATGCGGGCGCCGCTGGCGTACCGGTCGGCCGATGCCCTCGCTGCCGCCGACGCCTCGTCGTACCGTCGCTCCGCGAACGCGTTCACGATGGGCTCGACCGCCTCGGCACGGGCGATCACCGACTCCAGCAGCTCGACGGGCGAGAGGTCCTTCGCCTGCATCGCCGCGAGGGCATCCGCGGCGGTCAGGCTCCACGGTTCGTTCATCCGGGCACCCTATCCGAGCTGCACCGTTCGGGGGGTTCGACATCGCCGAGCGGGGGAAGGGAAGATGCACCATGAAGCTTCGACGCCGTAACAGCAGCCACGTGATCGATCGCCGCCGGGCCGGTGGCGGCGGATCCATGCCGGGCCTGGGCGGGGGCGGCGGTTTCCCCGGCCTCGGCCGAGGTGGCGGTGGCGGCGGACTCCCGATCGGGGGCAAGGGCGGCGGGCTGCTCCTGATCGTGGTGATCGTGGTCTTCGCCGTGTGCATCGCGCCGAAGATCTTCGGGAGCGACAGTGGCTTCGGCGACGTCTTCTCCGGTCTGGGTCAGGCGCAGGACGGTACCGGGATCGACCCGGCCAACGACCCCGACCTCGAGACGAAGCAGTTCGTGAACGATGTCGTGAGTGACGTGGAAGAGACCTGGGGACAGTTGTTCGCCGGCTCGGACACGACGTTCCGGCCAGCCGATCTGATCCTGTTCACGGGCACCACGCAGACCGCGTGCGGGCAAGGCTCCGCGGCGACCGGCCCCTTCTACTGCCCGGCCGATTCGAAGATCTACCTGGACATGAGCTTCTTCAAGGAGCTGGAGCAGCGGTTCGGAGCACCGGGCGACTTCGCACAGGCGTACGTGATCGCGCACGAATACGGCCACCACATCCAGAACCTGCTGGGGATCAACGCGCAGGTGCAGCAGCAGTCCCAGCAGGATCCGAGCCGGGCGAACGACCTGTCGGTCCGGCTGGAACTGCAGGCCGACTGTCTCGCCGGCGTGTGGGGTCACTCGTTGACCGGCGAGGAACTCGGGCCCGACGAGGTCGACGAGGCGCTCACGGCGGCCGCGGCGATCGGAGACGACCGCATCCAGCAGTCGACGACGGGGCGCATCGATCCCGAGACGTGGACCCACGGGTCCTCCGAACAGCGGGTGCGGTGGTTCCGGACGGGGTTCGATTCGGGCGACCCCAACGACTGCGACACCTTCAACACCGACATCTAACAGCCGGCGCCCCGCCTCAGGCGATGAACTCGAGCCGGTCGCGATGCCGGTCGATCTCGGCGGCCGTGGTGGCGTCGATCGTGTGATCGCGTTCGGGTTCCTCGACGTGGGCGGCCTCGCCGTAGAGCTCCCCCGACAGGTACCGCTGTCCGGTGTCGCAGATCACGGTGACGATCCGCCGCAGCTCGGGGTGTTGCTCGCTCACCTTGTGCACGGCCGCGACGTTGATGCCCGACGATGGGCCGCAGAGCAGCCCTTCCTCCTGGGCGAGGCGGCGCGCCGTCGCCAACGCCTCCTGCGTGGAAACGGTGACGATGCCGTCCATCGCCGCGAGATCCAGGTTCGGCGGCACGATGCCATCGCCGATCCCGGGGACCCCGTGGGTGCCCCATCGTTGTTCGCTGATCAACGGGCATTCCGCCGGCTCCACCGCGAACGCGCGCACATCCGGGTTGTGCCGCTTCAGCGCCCGCGCCACGCCGCTGATCCATCCACCGGTCCCCTGGGCGCCCACGACGGCGTCGACCCGGCCGCCGCTCTGCTCCCAGATCTCCAGACCGCTCGCGAGCTGGGCCTCCGGGTTGTCGGGGTTCTCGAACTCCCCGGGGAAGAAGTACCGGTCGGGGTCGTCGGCGACGATCTCACGCATCCGGGCGATCGCCAGATCGATGTCGGTGCCGGCGCCGGGCGTGAGCACCAGGTCGGCGCCGTAGGCCTTGATCATGGTCTTGCGCTCCGAGCTCATGCCTTCGGGCATCACGATGACGCATCGGTACCCCTTGATCGCCGCCACCGCCGAGCAGGCGATCCCGGCGTTGCCCGTCGTGCACTCGATGATCGTCATCCCGGGCTTGAGCGCGCCGCGCTCCTCGGCCTTGGCGAGCATGTGGGCGTAGATGCGGTCCTTCACCGATCCCGTGGGCCCGTACCACTCGACCTTGGCGAGGATGTCCACGCCGGGTGGGGTCACCCGCTGGAGCCGAACCAGCGGCGTCCGGCCGATCGCACCGAGCAGCGTCGGGAGCTCGGAGCGGTGTGCATCCCACGTGGTCGTCATCGTGCGATCCTCCTGCGTCTCATCCCGCGGCGGGACGCCCACGGTCCACATGGCCCAAGCGGCGCGAGACCACCGCGGCGGCCTCGGCCGTGGCGCGGCCGATCCTCGGAAGGTCGACGCCCCGCATCCGGAAGGCCGGTCCCGAGACGCTGAGCGCGGCGATCAGGTCGCCGTTCATCCCGCGGATCGGCGCGGCCACGGCGTTGAGGCCCTCTTCGAGCTCGTCCATCGTCTGGGCGTAGCCGCGAGCTCGGATCTCGGTCAGCTGGGCGCGAAGGCGCTCCGGATCGGTGATCGTGCGGGGGGTGAGCCGAGGTAGGGGTTCAGCGAGCAGACGGTCGCGCGCATCCTCGCGCATGAAGGCCAGCAGGACCTTGCCGTTCGACGTGCAGTGCAGCGGCGTGCGCTGTCCCACCCAATTCACGCTGACGATCGAGCGGGTGCCCGCCACCTGGTCGACGTAGACGACGGCGTCGCCCGAGAGCACGCCCACGTTCACGGTTTCGCGGGTGCGCTCGGCGAGGTCTTCGAGGATGGGGCGCGCGCTCCGCACCAGGTCGTTGGCCCCCACGGCCGCCCCCGCCAGGGCGATCAGGCCGAACCCGAGGCGGTACTTCTCGGTGATGGGGTCACGTTCGACGAACCCCCGCTCGGCCAGGGTCGCGACCAGGCGCGATGCGGTCGCCTTGTGCACGCCGAGCTTTCGTCCGAGCTCGGTGACGCCGCATTCGCCGGACTCCGAGATCAGTTCGAGGGCTCGCAACGCCCGGCGCACCGACTGGAGGTTCGAACCCGGTTGGTCTCGCATACCGCAACACCTCGGACCTGTCCGCAACGACGGCGTGGGATGGTACGCCGATGGGCGCGGCTTGTCGATATGGGGCTGCCCGAAGGTTGCGCAGCGCGCATCCCCCATATCGCCGCAAGTCCTCCCACGCCCTACCCTGTCGCGGATGACCGAGCGGTACTGGCGCGCAGCCGAACCGAAGTCGGCCTACGAGGTCGTGATCGTGGGTGCCGGCGGTCACGGCCTGGCGACCGCCTACTACCTCGCCGCCAACCACGGGATCACCGACGTCTGCGTGGTGGAGAAGGGCTGGCTCGGCGGGGGCAACATGGCCCGCAACACCACGATCATCCGTTCCAACTACCTCTGGGATGAATCGGCCGCGATCTACGAGCACTCTCTCAAGCTCTGGGAGGGCCTCGAGGAGGCACTCTCGTTCGACATGCAGTTCTCCCAGCGCGGCGTCCTGAACCTGGCCCACGACATGGGCGACATCCGAACCTCCAAGCGCCGCGTCTACGCCAACGCCCTCAACGGCGTCGACGCGGAGTGGCTCGACGCCGACGAGGTCAAGGCGTTCGTGCCCATCGTGAATGTCTCGCAGGACGTGCGGTACCCGGTGCTCGGCGGCACCCTGCAGCGGCGCGGCGGGGTGGCGCGTCACGACAAGGTGGCGTGGGGGTTCGCCCGCGGCGCCGACCGCCTGGGCGTCGACATCGTCGAACACGCTGAGGTGACCGGGTTCGTGCGCGGCCCGAGCGGCGAGGTCCAGGGCGTCGAGACTTCTCGAGGAACGATCCGGGCCGGGAAGGTGGCGTTGGCAGCCGCCGGCCACACCAGCGTGCTCGCATCCATGGTCGGCCTGCGACTGCCGTTGCAGTCCCACCCACTGCAAGCCCTGGTGAGCGCGCTCTACGAGCCGGTGCTCGGCTGCGTCGTGATGTCCAACGCCGTGCACGTCTACGTGAGTCAGGCCGACAAAGGAGAACTCGTGATGGGCGCCGGCATCGACACCTACAACGGCTACGGGCAGCGCGGCTCGTTCCACGTGATCGAACACCAGATGGCCGCGGCGCTGGAGCTGTTCCCGATGTTCGCGCATGCCTCGATGCTGCGCACGTGGGGCGGCATCGTCGACGTGTGTCCCGACGCATCGCCGATCATCGGTCCCACGCCCGTCCCCGGCCTGTTCCTGAACTGCGGCTGGGGAACTGGAGGCTTCAAGGCGACGCCGGGATCCGGCTGGGTCTACGCCGAGACCGTCGCGAACGGGGAGTCGAGCGCCCTCGCCAAGCCCTATGCGCTGGAGCGGTTCACCACGGGTGCGCTCATCGACGAACACGGCGCTGCGGCCGTCGCGCACTGATGCGCGCGCCGGGGGAAGCGCACTGAGGATGACTCGTGGGGATCCGCGCCGCCACCGTTCGCCGGTTCGCGCTCTCGATGCCCGAGGCGGAGGAACGCGAGACCTGGGAGACCGCCACGTTCCGCGTGCGCAACAAGATCTTCGTGATGTTCAGCGACCACGAACGGCACCTGTGGATCAAGTCGATCCACGACGAGCAACGCGCCCTGGTGGCGACCGACCCCGACGCATGGTTCGTCCCTCCGTACGTCGGCCCCAGCGGATGGGTGGGCGCAGTGCTGTCGAAGGCCGACGGCGAGGAGGTCCGCGAACTCATCGTGGAGGCCTGGCGCATGACGGCTCCCAAGCGCCTCCTGGCCGCCTTCGACCGAGGGGAGGCATGAGCCCGTGCTGTTGATCCCCTGCCCGTGGTGCGGCCCCCGGGACGAAACCGAGTTCACGTACGGGGGACAGGCCCACCTCCCGTATCCGGGCGATCCCGCGGCGTTGAGCGACGAGGCGTGGGCGGACTTCCTGTTCATGCGCGACAACCCACGAGGCCCGTGGTCGGAGCGGTGGATGCATGCCGCCGGATGTCGCCGGTGGTGCAACGTCGTGCGGGACACCGCCACGAACCGGATCTTCGGGTCGTATCGGATCGGCGAGCCACCGCCAGAGGTGTCCGACTGATGGGTTCGCGCCGGCTCGAGCGGGGAGGTCACGGCATCGATCGGTCTACGCCCGTGCAGGTGACGTTCGAAGGGCGGGCTCTGGGGGCGTTCGCCGGCGACACCTTGGCGAGCGCCCTGTTGGCCAAAGGCGTCGACGTCGTCTGCCCGTCGCCGATCCTGGGGCGGCCTCGCGGCGTGTTCTCCGCGGGGGTCGAGGAACCGTGCGCGTTCGTGGAGGTGACCGCGCCCTCGTTCGAGCCCATCATGCCGGCGCCGATGGTCAAGGTGGTTGACCATCTCGAGGCCGGAGGCCGGCCCGGCGTCGGCGTGCTCACCGACGGCGACGATGGCGTCGCGACGGCCGATCACCGGCACGCCCACGTGGACACCCTCGTGGTCGGCGGGGGCGCAGCCGGACTGCGCGAGGCGCTCGCCGCCGTTCGGCGAGGAGACCGCACGATGCTCGTCGACGAGCGGCACTGGCTCGGCGGCACGGCGAGCAGCGACGACACCATCGACGGCATCCCGGCCCTCGCGTGGATCGACGACGTCGGTGGCGAACTCCGCACCTCCCCCGACACCGCGGTCCTGACGGAGGCCACCGCGCTCGGCGTCTACGACGACGGGTACGTGGTGGTGTTCGAACGTTCCGCCCCGGTGGCCACCCTGTGGCACGTCCGGGCCGGGCGCGTCGTGCTGGCCACCGGTGCGCACGAACGCCCGATCGCGTTCGCCGACTGCGACCGCCCCGGGGTGATGCTGGCTTCGGCCGCGGTGACGTATGCGGACCGCTTCGGCGTGGCAGCCGGCGACCGCGCCGTGGTGTTCACCACGAACCACGCCGGCCACGACGCCGCGACCGTCCTGGCCGCCGCGGGGATCGAGATCGCCGCCCTGGTCGATGTGAGCGAGGGCGGTCCGGCCAGCGACGCGATGCGGGCGCTCGGCATGGACGTCCGCAACGGTTGGGCGGTGACGGGGACCGAAGGCGACCCGCGGGTGTCGGCGGTGCACGTCGCCGGCCCCGGTGGCGCCGCCGAGACGATCGAGGTCGACCTGCTGCTGGTCTCCGGTGGATGGAACCCCGTGACCCAGCTGTGGCGTGGCATCGGGGGCGGCCTCCGGTTCGACGAGGGCCGAGCATGCTTCGTCCCCGATGGCGCCGCCCCTCCGTGGCTCTCGATCGTGGGTGCCGCGGCGGGCGAGGTGCCCACGAGCGTGCCGTTCTGGTTCACGCCGGCGCAGGACCTGTCCAGGCATTACGTCGACCTCCAACGCGACTCGACCGTCGCCGACGTGCTCGAGGCCGTCGGTCACGACCTGCACAGCACCGAACACGTGAAGCGCGCCACCTACATCGGCACCGCGATCGACCAGGGCCGAACGAGCGGGGTGCTCACCGCCGCGATCGTGAACCAGGCGTGGGGCGACGGACCCGGCGCGCAGGGGCCGACGAACGCCAGGCCCCCGTACACGCCGGTCCCCTACGCGGTGCTGGCCGGACGCGACCGTGGCCCCGTGCTGCTCGACCCGATCCGCACCACCCCGATCCACGACTGGCACCTCGAGCACGGCGCGGCGTTCGAGAACGTCGGCCAGTGGAAGCGCCCCTGGTCCTTCCCCGACGGCACCGAGTCGATCGACGAGGCGGTGGCCAGGGAGTCGCTCGCGGTCCGGAACGGCGTGGGGGTCCTGGATGCATCGACGCTGGGCAAGATCGAGGTCGTCGGCCCCGATGCGGCGGCCTTCCTCGACCGGATGTACACGAACCGGATGTCGACGCTGGCCGTGGGATCGATCCGCTATGGGCTCATGCTGGGGCTCGATGGGATGGTGTTCGACGACGGCGTCGTGATGCGCCTGGCCGACGATCGCTTCTTCGTCACCACGACGACGGGCGGTGCCGCCAACGTGCTCGAGCGCTTCGAGGAATGGCTGCAGACCGAATGGCCCGACCTCCGGGTGTACTGCACCAGCGTCACCGAGCAGTGGGCCACCGTGGCGGTGAACGGGCCGCGCGCGCGGGAGCTGATGGGCGCGCTGAAGACCGATGTGCCACTGGATGCCGAGGCTTTCCCGTTCATGACGGTGCGCGACGGCACGGTGGCAGGGATGCCGGCGCGCGTCGCCCGCGTGAGCTTCACCGGCGAACTCGCGTACGAGATCAACGTGGAGGGTTGGCTCGGCCGTCCGATGTGGGAGGCGGTTATGGCGGCGGGCGAACCGTTCGGCGTCACGCCGTACGGCACCGAGGCGATGCACCTGCTGCGCGCCGAGAAGGGGTTCGTGATCGTGGGCCAGGACACCGACGGCACGGTGACCCCCGGCGACCTGGGCATGTCGTGGATCGTGCGCAAGGACGACTCGGACTTCGTCGGGCGCCGATCGCTGACGCGGCCCGACACCGTGCGCCCCGACCGCAAGCAGCTGGTCGGATTGCTCCCGGTCGATCCGGATGCCTGGTTGCCCGAAGGCGCGCAGATAGTGGCCCCCGCATCGGTGGGCATGACGCCGCCGGTGCCGATGCTGGGTCACGTCACGTCGAGCTACCGCAGCCCCACGCTGGGCCGGACCTTCGCGCTGGCCATGGTGGCCGGGGGACGTTCGCTGGTCGGCACCAGGCTCGTGGCGCCCTTGCCGGGCGGCGACATCGAAGCGTCGGTGACCTCACCGGTCTTCTACGACGATCGGAACGAGCGCCGCGACGGAGGTGGAGCGTGACC
>JBKPMF010000170.1:0-4327 GCA_046732015.1 Actinomycetota bacterium | reverse complement strand
CCACCGCGCCACGCGCCTCGGCGGCGCGCACCGCGGCGACCAACGATGAGACCGGCGTGAGGGCTCCCAGCGTGCGGACCGACCAGCCGCGACGGGCGAGCACGACGCCGAAGGACTCCAGGCCGATCGTGTGCAGGTCCTTCGGTCCGCAGGCCAGGATCAGCGGGTAGGGGCGGAACGCCGGCGGTGCCATCACCGACTGGCGCGCGAGCCAGACCCGCACCGCTTCCGTGGCGAGGTGCTCGTGCGCGGTGTCGCACACCCCCGCCTTCCAACGGCTGCCCATCTCGCGCATCGCGGGCAGCGCAACGTCGCGGATCGTGGGCTCGACGCCGAGCTGCTCGGTGCCTTCGGTCAGGATCTCGCGGAGCTGCGATGGATCCAGATGCATCGAGGCGACGAGGAACCGGTCGAGCAGCTCGGTCCGCGGTCTGCCCTCGGTGGCGGAACGACGCACGACGTCAACGGCCTCCCGGGCGTTGTGACCCCGAGTGATCTCGTCGCGCACCATGCGCAGCTGGTCGATCTCGTCCAGGGAGTAGCGACGATGTTGGCCCAACGTCCGGGAGGGCACGGGGAACCCATATCGACGTTCCCACGAGCGGATCGTGGGGATCGGGATCCCCAACAGTGACGACACCGAGGCGATCGGCAGTTGCGTCTGGTCATCTTTTGCCTGCATGGTTTTCATACGCCTAAACTACTGCTGACCTGTGAGAAGGGTCAATGGCGGACCGCATAGGAATCGGTCAATACCTATGCACCTTGCATGGCTTGGCTGTGTCTCAGGTTGCGCGAAGCCTGATTCAGGTCCACGGTGGCAGGACAGCGAAGTCTTCGCGCTTCCGGCTCAGCGCTTGCTACTGATCCCGAGCCTCCGATCTCTTCATGAGACAGGAAGAGGTCGTGCATGAGCCTCACCATCAAACGGACCGCAGGCGCGAGGTCCGTCACCCTCCAATTGCAAGGTGACCTCGACCTTGCCACCGCCCCCCAACTGACAGCAGCGCTCGACTCGATCCCCGCCAGCTACGGCAGGCTCGTCCTGGACCTCAGCAAGCTCGGGTTCATCGACTCAACGGGCATCCGTGCGCTCGTGCGGGGCAAGCAGGGACTGACCGAACACGGCGTGAAGGTGGACCTGTTCGACGTGCCCCGTCAGGCCGCGAAGGTCCTGCAGCTCCTCGGCCTCGACGGACTGGAGCCGAGGAGATCATGACGGTCACGTGGCGTCGCGTAGCTCCTCCCAGCGGAAGCAGCCCGTCACATGGTCGTTGACCATGCCCGTCGCTTGCATGAACGCGTAGCAGACCGTCGGCCCCACGAACCGGAAGCCTCGGCGTTTCAGGTCCTTCGACATCGATCGGGATTCCTCGGTCTCGGCGGGGATGCCGCCGGTTCCACGCCACCGGTTCCGTTTCGGCGTGCCGCCGACGAACGACCAGAGGTAGGCGTCGAGCGAACCATCGTCGCGCTGCACCTCCAGCACCGCCTTCGCGTTCTGCACCGCGGACGCCACCTTCAAACGGTTGCGGACGATCGACGGATCCTGCAGGAGTCGCTCCACCTTCGCGGGGGAGAACCGCGCCACCTTCACCGGATCGAACCCGGCGAACGCCCGCCGGTAGCCGTCGCGCTTGTGCAGGATCGTGGACCAGCTCAGGCCGGCCTGCGCACCTTCCAGCACCAGCATCTCGAACAGGTGCACGTCGTCGTGGACGGGCACCCCCCATTCCTCGTCGTGGTAGCGCAGGTACGCGGGATCGTCCAGCGGAGCCCAGGTGCAGCGCGTGGTCACGCGCCGGCGGCCATCTGCGCTAGCGTCTCGTCGACGCGTCCCAGCCCTTTCATCGTGGCGTCGATGTCGAAGCCGAATCCGAACCGGATCCCCTTCTTGAGGCCGAACATCTCGCCGGGCACCAGGAGCACGCTCTGTTCCGTGCGGAACCGCTCCACCAGGTCGCGGCTCTTGACCGGCAGGTCGACGCGCGCATAGACGATCGCGCCGGCCTCCGGCCGCGTCCAGGTCATCACGTCGCCATGGCTCGAGAGCCAGGTCTCCATGTACGGGTAGTTCGTGCGGATGATCGTCCGGGTGCGGGCGAAGATCGATTCGCGCACCGCGGGCAACATCGCGAGGGCCGCGAGACGGTCCGAAACCATCCCCGGTGAGAGCGTCGTGTAGTCGTGATGGGCCCGCACCTGCTCGATCACGTCGGTGGGCGCCACGACCCACCCCACGCGGAGCCCGGGAAGGGCGAACGCCTTCGACAGACCGCTCGTGATGATCACCTTGTCGTAGCGACCCCAGAACGTCGGCGTGGTGACGTCGGTGTCGAGCTCGGCGCCCCGGTAGATCTCGTCGGCCACGATCCAGGCGCCGCGGCGCTCTGCGACCCGCACGATCGCGTCCATCTCGTCCTCGGTCAGGACGGAGCCGGTGGGGTTATTGGGGTTGCAGACCATCACGACCTTGGTCTTCTTGCCCACGGCGTCGTCGAGTCCCTCGAGGTCCAGCGCCCACCGACCGTCACCGGGCTTCAGCCGGAACGTGTCCGTCGCCTTGCCGAACGCCTTGCCGAGTCCGCGCCCCTGGAGATAGTTCGGCACCATGAAGGCGAGCCGGTCGCCGGAGCCCAGGAGCGAGAACAAGGTCAGGAAGTTGGCTTCGGAACCACCGTTGGTGATCGACACCTGCTCGGGGGAGGCGCCGGGGTACCAGGCGGCGATGCTGGCGCGCGTCTCGAGCGAGCCTTCGGAGAGCGGATAGCCGAGCGCGGTGTGCAGGAAGCCCTCGGCGTCGGCCGTGGGTCCGAGGAGCTCGCGGATCGTCATCGGCAGCACGCCGGACTCCGAGAGGTCGTGGTCGACCTGGTGCCAGTAGCGGGACTGGTAGCGCTCCATCTCGAACGGCGCGATCTTCACGAGGCCTCCTGGGGGACGGGGTCCCGCGAACCTAGCACCGCCCGCGCGGGACTGCTCCGGCCCGTGCCGATAGGCTTCGGTGACCATGGGTCGAACCGTCCGGATCCTGCGCGAAGCCGACGTCCGCCAGGCGCTCGACATGGCCTCGTGCATCGACGCGTGTGAGCGCGCGTTCGAGGCCTACGCCGGCGGTGGGGCGGAACTGCCGTCGGTGATCCACCTCGATGTGCCGGAGTCCAAGGGCGAGATCCACGTGAAGGCCGGACACCTGCACGGCCAGCCCTACTACGCGGTGAAGGTGGCGAGCGGCTTCTACGACGTCGACCCCGCCACGATCGACGGCCTCGTGATGGTCTTCGACGCCTCGAACGGCGCACCGGCGGCGTTCCTGCTGGACGGCGGGTTCATCACCGACCTGCGGACCGGCGCGGCGGGCGGCGTCGCGGCGCGCCACCTGGCGCCCGAACGCGTCGAGGTCGCGGCCGTGATCGGGACCGGCGCGCAGGCGAGGCACCAGGTCGACGCGCTCGCCCACGTTCGCCAAGGCATCGCACAGGTCCGCGTGTGGGGCCGAGACCCGGATCGTGCGGCCGCTTGTGCGGACGACCTGCGTTCCCACGTCGTCGAATCGTGCGCGGTCAACGCCGCCCCGAGCGTCGAGGAAGCGGTGGAGGGCGCCGACGTCGTCATCACCTGCACCGCCGCGCGCCAGCCGTTGGTCCGAGCGGACCTGCTGGCTCCGGGTGCGCACGTCACCGCGCTCGGCTCCGACGGTGCCGGCAAACAGGAACTGGACCCGGAGATCCTTCGACGCGCCGACGTCCTCGTGGTCGACTCCGCCGACCAGTGCCTGGCGCTCGGTGAGTTGCAACACGCTCCCGAGCAAGCCGAACGCGCGGTCGAGCTCGGCAGGATCTGTTCCGGCGAGCATCCGGGCCGCACGGGCGAAGGCCAGCTCACGGTCTGCGACCTCACCGGCCTGGGCGTGCAGGACGTCGCGGCCGCCAACGTCGTGATGGCCCGTGCGGCCGATCGAGGCGACACGCTCGCGCTCTGAGCGACCTCAGGGCGTGGGATCGAGGATCAACGGCGGGATCGGCACCTGCGTGAAGTCGAAGGCGTCGGCGAGGTCGCCGAGACGCGTCGCGTCCTCGCGCACGGTGGGACGGGCGTCCGGCCACCCCATGTTCTGCCCGTCCAGGCGCTGCCCGTCGAGCCACCGGTCCTCGATCAGCTTCAGGTACGCGTCGAAGCTCAACGTCTGATGGTCGACATCCAGGTCGCGGTCGGCCCACGGGCTGATCATGATGCCCGGCACCCGGATCCCGTAGCCGTTCTCGTCGATGCGGATCGGCCGCACGTGGTCGTAGAAGCCACCCCAGTCGTCCCAGGCCAAGAAGAT